>JBBQGO010000196.1:0-5315 GCA_038323125.1 Pyrinomonadales bacterium | reverse complement strand
ATTGATTTACTCCTATTGTGATCGTGTGTCGATCAATTCTAAACTGTCCTATTTGCCCGCGGCGTCGACCGCAACTGTGACCTTTTCGATCTGCTCCATATATGCGCCAAACAATTCGTTCGCGCTCTTTTCGTCCAACTTCTCGGTGAAGTTATTTTCACGGATATTGAATATTTTTTCAAACACCCTACCCTCGATCTTCAGATGTTGTGCGGTCAGGGCGATGACAGCGTGCTTTTTGACCGGCGGTTCGACGCCGTGAAGGATGAGGACCGCTCTGAACAGGGCAGCAAAGCTGCTCAGGCTGTCCGCCATCAGGTGCTTCAATCCGTCAACCGACCCGCACGCCGGTATGTATTGACGGCGAAGCTGGATTAGCTTGCTTCTTAATTCGTACTCGGTTTGGTGCCGCAGGTGCCTATCTGAAAATTCCAGGCCCGCGAGTACATCGGTCCCGAATAAGACCTTGTGCGCAGCTTTCATTTGAGAAAATTCGATAGGGAAAACGTCAGCAGCGGTGGCGAGTTCCGACACCGTGAAATAAACCGGGACCGAGTGGCCCATCTTATGCCATTCGCGCATCGCGGCGTGGGAGCTTCTTAGGTCCTCAGGCCCGATCTTATGCAGGGCGATCAGTATGTTGTAATCCGACTGGCGCGGGACGAAATCGCCCGTGGCCGCAGACCCGTATAGTATTACAGAAGCAAGGTTCTTTCCGTGCGTGCTCCGCAGGTCGTCAATGAATGCAGCAAAATGTTCTTTGATCATTTACCAGTCACCTCCGGCACCGCCGCCGCCGAAATCGCCGCCGCCGCCAAAACCGCCAAAACCACCGCCGCCACCCCAGCCGCTGTCACCGCCGCTGTTACCGCCCCAACTTCCGAACGATGATCCGCCGGAACTACCGCCGCCCGACAGGATCGCACCTATGATCACAGGGAGAACGCCGCCCCATCCACCGCTATCCTCAAACTCTCTACTGCGCTTGCTCCCGCCACCCCACGACGACCCGCCGCCGCCTTTTGTCCCGCCGCTGCGGTTCGAGCGGCTGATGATGATCAGCAGTATGATCAGTATTATAATTCCGCAGCAGAATGTAGGAAAGGGAGGGTCGGCCTCGCCGCTGGGTGTCGTGCCGGACGCAGGGGGCGTCGCGGTGGCTCCGCCCTGGTTCTCGATCGCGGCTATATATGCCTCGATGGTGTCCTCGATGCCTTTCGAATAGTTTCCTTTTTTAAATTCCGGCACGAGGTACTGGCGCTGCAAACTGCCCACCCTTCCGTCGGGAAGTTCGTCTTCGAGATCTCGGCTGACCTGTGTGAAATACTTGCGGTCCTCGATCGCAACCAATAGCAGAGCACTGGGGTTGTCACCGGCCTTTGAACCGATCTGCCAGCCTCGCGCCACCGCCAATGAATACTCGAAGATGTCGCGTCCGCCGGTCGTTCCGATCACGGCCACCGCGATCTCAGCCGATGGGTTCGATCTTTCCTTAAATTCTCTGAGCCGAGCCTCCAGCCGTTGTTTCGTCGCCGGGTCCATTACGCCCGCAAAATCATTTACAAACCCCGTGGGTGCGGGCAGAGGTGAATTGTTAATAGAAAATGGCTGTGATTCCTGGGCCATGCCGATGACGGCCGCCAATAGAATTACCGGGATGGTGAAAAGAAGATTAAGTTTTCCCGGCGATGTAGATGTTTTCATCAATATGGACTAATTGTCCCAAATCCATAAGCAATACGAAAGCAGGCGAAAAGATGTTCGCTGGTTCGGGGGGCGGAGGCTCAAAACACGTTACTGACGTTTTACTTCGACGATCTTCGCTCTAAATACTTTGACAGCGGATTGGACAGAGGGGTGGGCCAGTGCGAATTTGTGCAGATCTTCCGCGCTGGCGTTTTCGCCCAAGGGCGGCAGGTCGACGATCTCTTCCGGCTGAGGCATGATCGGAGCGGCCTCAAAAGCCTGTTTTACGGCTGCGGCCGTAGAGCCGTTTGGTATAGTCGGGACCGGCATAGCGGCAGGCGTCGACACTGCCCGTCCCAGCAGGAGTTCAACGATCGCGTCGATGCCGTTGATGGGCAAAAGGTCGTCACCGTTAAATGTGAGCTTTTCTTCGTAGGCGTCATCCAGCCGTGTGTCGTCACAGTGTTCGAGTTCCTCAGCGGAAAGAGCGGGCAGTCGTATGGGCATCGGGATGACGCTCGCGGCTACCGGCTTTTCCACGATCTGGTACTTCATGCTCGGATAGTCGCGGCCTATTGATTCGACAGGCGGGTCCGGCAAAACAGGCTCGGGCTCGGGTATCGAATCAATTTTTAGAGTTTTTTTTTCCTGTAGGGCTGCGGCCGAACCGGTAGCGGCAGTTTGTGATCTCGCGATAGGTGTCGTGCCCGCCGCGAGCGAATCCAGCCTCTCGAGTAGGCTTTCTAAGGTCGCGACAGAACGCATCTCGATCAGTTTTACGAGACCGATCTCCAGTACGTAACGCGGATGCACCGCCTCGCGAAGGCTTGCCTCAGTTTCACAAAACGAATTGAAGAACCTGACAAGGTCGGCCTCGGCAAATGAGGCTGACATCGCTTCCATCTCCTTTTCATCGAATACGGCTGCTTCGAGCAGGTGCTTTTCAGTACCAGCAAGCTTATAAACGAGCAGGTCCCGAAAGAGGCCTATCAGATCGCGGCAATAGTTGCGAAGATCGTGGCCGCGAGCGATCAGATCGTCTACGATAGCGAGCGCGGCCCGTTTATCGCGGTCCACGATCGCATTGATCGATTTCGAAAGTATCTCGACGCCCGCAAACCCGAGGGCGTTGGTGACGTCTACTGCTGTGATCGTATCGCTGGAAAAGCTTATGACCTGGTCAAAGTTGCTTTGAGCGTCACGCATCGAACCCTCGCCGGAACGGGCGAGTTCACGCAAGGCGTCGTCGTCAATACCGATCTTCTCCGCATCGGCGATCAGTTTCAGGCGGTCGAATATCTTTTGCAGGGTGATGGTCCTGAACTCGAACTCCTGGCATCGTGAAAGTATGGTCTCCGGAACCTTGTGCAGTTCCGTTGTAGCCATCACGAACACAACGTTCTCCGGCGGCTCCTCAAGCGTTTTGAGCAGGGCGTTGAATGCCGCCTTCGATAACTGATGAACTTCATCGATGATGAATACTTTATAGCGGTCACGGGCAGGATTGAAATTGATGTTGTCGATGATCGTTCCGCGAACGTCGTCAATACCCGTGTTAGACGCAGCGTCGATCTCGAGCACGTCCATCGACCGGCTTTCGGAGATCTCAATGCAGGAAGGGCAGGCCTCGGGATCGGAGGTCTGACAGGGACTTAGGTTAGGTTTGTCGGTTTTGTGGCAATTAAGGGCCTTTGCGAGGATTCGAGCGGTCGTGGTCTTTCCGACGCCCCTGGCACCCGAAAACAGATATGCATGATGCAGGCGATCGTGCTCGAGCGAATTACGCAGCGTCTGCGTAATTAACTCCTGGCCGGTAACCTCCTCAAAGGTCTGCGGCCGCCATTTTCGGGCGATCACCTGGTAACTCATCGTGGATAGAGAATGACGGGCCGAAGATCGTGAATTTTAATGAAAGCGTTGTAACGCCTAAATTTAACATTCACTATAAAAGCCCCAAATTGGTGGCCCCAGACTTGATCGCAACACAGGTTGAAATTGCTACCGTTGCTCGATTCCTCGTCTAGCGGAGTTCACAACTCAGACCTTGTGCGGAGCCTGGAGCCATATGGCGGAAAGGGTGGGATTCGAACCCACGGAACCCTTTTGAGGTTCACAGCATTTCCAATGCTGCCAGTTCAGCCGCTCCTGCACCTTTCCGCAAAACAAATTTTCAATAACCTAAGACGCGGCTGTTAGTCGTCGTCGGACGCTGTGACCTCGGTGATCACTACTATCCGGCCGCCGCTGCCTCGCCGTCAGCCGGTTCGCCAACCACAGGTTCGGGGGCTGGTCCCTCATCATCACCAACCAGCCACGAATAGAAGAATCCGGCAAGCATAGCACCCAGTATCGGTGCCAGCCAAAATAGCCAAAGCTGTGAGATGGCCCAGTCGCCGACAAAGATGGCCGGTCCCGTACTTCGTGCCGGGTTAACCGATGTGTTTGTCACCGGTATTGTGACCAGGTGGATCAGCGTCAGGCAGAGCCCTATAGCTATCGGAGCAAAGCCCTTGGGGGCACGTCCATGAGTGGCACCGAGGATGACGACCAGAAAAAAGAAGGTCATTACGACCTCGGCGATAAAGCAGGCCAAAACCTCATAGTTGCCGGGCGAATGGGCCCCGAAACCGTTTGAAGCGAAACCGTTCGTAAGCGAAAAACCAGTCTTTCCGCTCGCAATAATATACAGAATACCTGCACCCGCGATAGCCCCGAGCACTTGAGCGATGATATACGGCAAAATGTCGCCTGCCGGAAATCTCTTACCCGCCCAAAGCCCAAGCGTTACCGCCGGGTTCAGGTGACACCCTGATATATGGCCGATGGCATACGCCATCGTCAAAACCGTTAGGCCGAAGGCAAGCGCTACACCCGCAAAGCCGATCCCCAAAGTTGGGTAAGAGGCCGCGAGTACCGCGCTCCCGCATCCGCCGAGAACGAGCCAAAGAGTGCCGATAAACTCTGCTGAGAGCCTTTTTGTAATAGGCATAGCGTTTAAAACCCTCCTTTGCTTTCCGTGTGTTAAGACTTGACCAGAATGGCGGAGAGGGTGGGATTCGAACCCACGGTACCCGTAAAGGTACAGCAATTTTCGAGACTGCCCGATTCAACCACTCTCGCACCTCTCCGCGAACCTCTCATTCTACTGGTATCGCGAAGGCTTTTTCAAGTTGATCCTTGAGAAGATGGCAGAGGACCCGCCCGATCACAATGGCGATGCGGTATTTTTACGTCGGGCCGCGAAGAAATCCTGCATCAGGCGGCGGCAGTTATCGGCCAAAACTCCGCCGGTGATCTCCATACGATGGTTCAGGTCGGTGCTGTCACAGATTCGGAAATGGGTTTCGACCGCCCCAAAGCGTTCGTCGGGCGTGCCGTAAACCAGCCGTGCTACCCTGGCGTTGACCAATGCCCCGGCACACATCGCGCATGGTTCGACCGTCGTATAGACTGTTGTCCCCGTTAGGCGGTAGTTGCCGATACGTACGGCGGCTGTGCGCAGGGCGAGTATCTCGGCGTGAGCCGTAGGATCGATGTTGGTGATCGTTCGGTTCGAGGTCGACGCAAGTATCTTGTCATCGGAACTAACGATAACGGCGCCGATCGGGACCTCGTTCAACTTGCCCGCT
>JBBQGO010000195.1:0-5319 GCA_038323125.1 Pyrinomonadales bacterium | reverse complement strand
TCGGCAGGCGATCCTCGCATTGATAGTCTTTTTTGTCGCGGGTATGCTGATCCTGCTCTTTACGAACACTACCCGAGCGATACATGAGGCCGGTAATCTGACGCCCGAAGAGGCGGCGAAACGATGATCCGCAGATTGGTTTTGAACTATTATCATGGATATAATGGGTCAGACACTTGTTAAGTAGACCAGCACCATTAAAGTGATCGAAAACTCCAACGAAAAAATAGTAACTATCTTTGGCGGCTCGAAATGTGCCGAAGATTCGCCGGAATATATTGAGGCCAAGGAACTCGGCTCGCTGCTCGCTAAGGCGGGGTTTACGATCTGCACCGGCGGCTATCTCGGTGTGATGGAGGCGGCCTCGCGCGGAGCGCGTGAGGGCGGCGGGCGTGTTTACGGCATTGTGATGAACCAGTTCAAATCCGAACCGAACCGGTATTTAACCGACAAAGTTGCGACTGACCATTTTTACGACCGGCTGCAAAATCTGATCACCAGGTCGGTCGGATTTGTTGCCCTGCGCGGCGGCATGGGCACCGTGACCGAAGTTTCACTTGTTTGGAATAAACTGCAGACAGGTGTGCTAGGCAGCCGGCCGCTCGTGCTCGTCGGCGAATGCTGGAAGCCGGTTGTTGACGCATGGCGGGCCAATCTTGCCGTGACGCGAGGAGACGTGTCGCTTTTGTCATTCGCTGCGGATGCAGCGGCGGCCGCCGATATAATTGTTGATAAATCGAAGAGAGTGATCCTATGAACTGCCCGAAATGTAATGCTCAACTGATCGACGGCGCCAAGTTTTGCGGCTCGTGCGGCTTTACGATGAATAATGCCCCTCCTCCGCAGCCACAAACTCATCCCGGTTCCGCACCTGCCGGCGACGGGGCGTTTCACTTTGACGCAGACGGGCGTGGACAGGGCCGTGGATACACCTGGGCGATCGAGCATCAGGGGGCTTTTGCCCTCGCGGTGATCCAGCTTCAAGCCGAACAGGCTATTTCCGCCGAGGCCGGAGCGATGGTCTCGATGTCTTCGAATATCGACCTTCAATCGTCCCTAAAGGGTGGCGTATTCGGCGCATTAAAGCGTGCGGTCGGTGGTGAATCTGCATTTGTTTCGACCTTCACGGCGCACGGCGGTCCGGGTGAGGTCACCTTTGCTCCGGGAGCTCCGGGTGACGTGGCCGGCATCGAGATGCAGAATCAAAACTTCATGGTGCAATCAAGTTCGTATCTAGCCGGTGACACTTCATTGACCGTTGATACAAAGTTTGGCGGTGCCAAATCGTTCTTTGGCGGCGAAGGTCTGTTCGTACTCAATATCTCCGGCGCGGGGTTGCTGCTGGTTTCATCGTTTGGCTCGATACACCGCCGCACTCTGCGGCCGGGCGAGCAATATGTCGTCGACACCGGTCATTTGGTCGCATGGGAAGGCCATTTGCAGTATACGATCCGAAAAGCAGCGAAGAGCGGATATCTCCGGAGCTTCCTAAGCGGCGAGGGAATGGTCGCAGAATTTACAGGCCCGGGCGAAATTCTGATCCAGACCCGCAATCTGGCGGCATTTGCCGGTATGCTAAAACCTTTTTTCCCGTCGCAGGGAAGCGGCGGCGGCTTTAGTTTTGGAAATTAGCATCGGGATCGCGACGGATGAACTAGGCAGTTTTGACAGATCTTAACCAATCAATCGTCGGTGAACCGTTGAGGCCCGAGCAACGCCTCTCCGCTCTGGCCGTTTCACGGGGAATCGGTATCGGCAGGGTTGTCTTCCTTCATAGCGACAAACATAGACACTTTCGCATAGAACTTGGGCCCAATGAGGTCGAGGGCGAGCTCGATCGCCTTCGTTCCGCGATCGCCGAAACCCGGGGCCAACTGCTGAAACTGGCCACGGACACCCCATCGGACCAACCGGTCTCCGATATCTTTGGCGTTCACCTTTTAATACTCGAACAATCTTCCTTTGTTCAGCGGATCGAGGCGGCGATCAGCGAGCAGCGGATAAACGCTGAATGGGCGCTGAAGATAGTAACCGACCATTATGTCGAGCGGCAGGGATCGACCGACGATGAACACATACGCGAAAAATCGCTTGACATCAAAGATGTCGCCAACCGCATTTTATCTGCTCTCGACGGCACACGGCCCTTTGCGCCGCTTACTTACGCGGGATCGGTGATCGCGGCTCCGGAGTTGAGGCCGTCCACGATCCTGGAACTCACGAAAGTTAATCCCGCCGCGATCATAACCGAACGGGGCGGCTGGACCTCGCACTCATCCATACTTGCCCGTGAATTTCACTTGCCGATGATCTCGGGTATCAAACGGCTCGAACAGATTCTGTCGAGCGGAGCTTCGGTTATAGTTGACGGGATGAACGGCGAATTGATCCTCGATCCCAACACTGAAACGGTTGAACATTTTCGGGCCATGGTTTCCCGGCACACCACGAAAACCGGAGAGGGAACTCGGCCTGCGGCCGTAACTACTGCGGACGGTGCCGAGATCATTATCCGGGCTAATATCGACACGCCCGACGCCTATCAGGCGGGCGGTCTGCGAGGAGCCCGCGGGATCGGGCTTTCGCGGTCCGAGTCCCTCATTCGCCGCTCGGGAACCGTCCCGTCAGAGGATGAACAGTTGGCCGCGTATTCACAGTTATGTCAGGTCGCGGGCCCGGACGGCGTCAAGATCCGAACGTTCGATATCGGAATAGACCAGGTCGAGGATGATCGCTCGGCGGAACGCAACCCTTCGCTGGGGCTTCGGTCAATACGACTGAGCCTTACTATCCCTACGTTCTTCCGGACTCAGGTCAGGGCGATCCTTAGGGCTGCCTGCGGCAATCGGATCGACATTGTATTGCCGATGATAACGGGCGTCGAGGATATCATCAGGTCCCGAGCTCTAATCGACGAGGAGCGCGAGAAACTAGAAGCCGCGGGCATAGCCGTCGGCGTCCCACTCGTCGGGGCGATGATCGAGGTGCCCTCATCCGTATTGACAGCCCGCGAGATAGCGGCCAAGGTAGATTTCCTGTGCCTCGGGACGAACGATCTGGTCCAGCACCTGCTTGCCGTCGATCGCGATAATCATCTTGTCGCCGATTGGTATCAAACCCTTCATCCGGCGGTCATTCGGGCGATAGCTGCGGTTCTGTCGGCAGCACGCGAAGGCGGCATCCCAGTACTGGTATGCGGCGAAATGGCGGGTTCGGCCTTTTACGTTCCACTTCTGATCGGACTCGGCGCACGTGAGCTGAGCATGAACGCCAGTTCGATAGGACAAATTCAGGACCTCGTGTCGGGCATCACGCTCAGTGAGGCTGAAGAACTAGTGGCCGGGATCGAAAAACTCGAGACATCCGAAGAAATCGAACGTTATCTGCGCCGGCACTACCGCGAACATTGGAACTCTCTGTTCCCGCCAGGGATCCTCGACGCTAAACACCGTTAAAAGTTTCCAACAAAAAGTAGAATTCACCGGGTTTTATCCGTTTACTTAATCGGATTTGCCGAATGCCCGCGCTAAATCCGGCCGCTTCGAAGGCGATCGGCCTCAGAACCAGACGAATTAGCCAAATGCTGAGTATTACCTTGAGGAAAACCCGAGTGCCAAATTTCAATTCGACGCCCTTGTCGCTGCTGCTTATTTTTCTGACCGCCGGGACCGCGGTCGGCCAGACGACGCAGGCCAGTGCCAGAAATAACCCCTATTCGCCCAGCCCGCTGATCAAGATCAGGCAGGATGAGCCGCAGGCGGCCCATACAGACAGAACAGAGATCGCCGAGATCACATTCATGGCTCAGCGTGCGAACGTGCCCCAGCCGCAAAACGGCCCGGCACCCGTCCAGAGAGTTGTTGAGGTACCCAAACATGTCGATGCGCGGGTAGCTCCGCCGACTGAGATCTACAAGGTCGGCACAGGTGACGTGCTTCACATAAAACTACTCAATTCGCCTCAGGGATCCGGCTATTACACGGTCCGGCCAAACGGCACTATCGACTTTCCGCTTGCGGGCGAAAACGTGATCGTCGCGGACAGAACGATCGATGAGATCAAAAATCGAATCGCCGGCGGTATCACCTTATTCAGCAGCCCTCAGCTAGAGGTGAAGGTCCGCGAATACGCAAGCCATAAGATCACTGTTTCGGGTATGGTCACCAACCCGGGTGACAAAAGCCTGCAGCGTGAAGCAATACCCCTGTTTGTGATCCGGGCGGAGGCAGGCGTGGCCCCCAAGGCAACAAAGGTGCGTATCGCACGAGGCCCGGCAGCAGCGACCGAGACTCACGACCTGAAAGACCCCAACACAGACAACATCCTGATCTTTCCGGGAAATAAGATAGAGTTCACTACCGCCGCCGCCGGCATGGCTTCAGGGTTTTATTTTATCGCCGGTGAGATAAACGCACCGGGGCAAAAGGACCTCACTCCCGGCCTCACACTGTATCAGGCAGTCCTGGCCGCAGGCGGACAGAAAGGCAACCCGAAGAAGGCGACCATACGCCGCAAGGGTGAGGACGGCAAGCTCAACGCGGCCGAACACAACCTCCGCTCGATCAAGGGCGGCAAAGCGCCTGACCCAATAGTTGTGCCCGGCGATATGATCGAGATCGGCAAGTAAGTTCACGTGCAACAACAAATTGGTTTGTTCAACACTTTTTGTTATACTTTTCGAGCCTTGCAATGATGCGCGTCGGGTGATCGCTGTTGTGAAAACAAGAGAGGAAAGTCCGAACACCATAGAGCAGCGGGCCGGATAACGTCCGGGCATCCCGAACTTCGGGATGACGACAAGTGCAACAGAAAGTATTCCTGCCTTCTTCTGAGGGTCAAGGGTGAAATGGTGAGGTAAGAGCTCACCGGCGTGTCTGGTAACAGATGCGGGCCAGGTAAACTCCTCGCGGTGCAAGGCCAAATAGGGAAACGTGTTATTTGAGCTGCCCGCTCAATGCTCGGGAGAGATCTCGTGCGGCGTTTCCGGGTAGGCCGCTCGATCCCGACGGTAACGTCGGGACTAGATGAATGATCGCCATCCGCAGTTTGCGGAAACAAGATTCGGCTTATAGACGCGCATCATTGCCTGGTAAATAATCAATTCGCAAAATTCCAGTAGGAGATATTTCTAATATATGGCAAACCGCAAAGGTGTATTTATCGGTGCATACGTTCCAAACGAGCTAAAGGAATCATTGCGCCGGCGTGCCGCGGCCGAACATCGAACGCTCTCTCAGGAGATAACACGCATTCTCGTCGAGGCCGTCCATGGTAAGGGGCTTCCGGCGGGCAGCGTCGATCGACGCGGTAACGCAGTCG
>JBBQGO010000194.1:0-5322 GCA_038323125.1 Pyrinomonadales bacterium | reverse complement strand
AATAATCGGTGCGTAGGGTCAGGTAGTCTTATCTATGCTGCCGGTCGAGTTTGCGTTTCTTCGCTCCAAAACGGCACCGATCGAACTTCAATTCATTTGTATGACATCGAACATACATTGTTCGCAGGTCTTGATATTGTTGATTTATGCTCGGTTTAAAGGGCTGTAGTAAATATTACAAAACAGAAGATCCGAAAATTGTTTTAGCCTAAAACGGATCATAGGAGAACTAAGGGAAGGCATGGCAACAACAAAGAAATCAAAAGCTAAAGGGTCGTTAGAGACCATCTATGAAAAGGCCAAAGGTGTCGTTGGTGAGATAGTCGCTGGCGCCGCCACGGGAGCTATCGCGGGAGCGACTAGTTCAGCCGTCAAAGCGACTTTAGGCGATACCAGTAGCAAGAACACGAAATCGGCAAAAGCGAAAAGCGGGTCCTTTCGCACTAAGACTAAGAATGCCTCTTCCGGCGCTGCATCGGCTGGCAAAGGCCGTTCGAATAAGACCGCAGGATCACCCAAGAGCTCGCGTAGCAAGAAAACACGTGGTTCAGCCAGTAAGGTAGCGGGCGCCCAGGCAAGCAAGTCAACTAAATCGACCGGTTCCGGCTCCAAGAACACGACAGTCTCTGCCTCTGCGTCAAAAAGCAGCAAAGCCGGAGCGGGCCCATCAAAGTTAACGAAGTTGACGGCAGCCGGTGGAAGTTCGTCGGCCAAAAAGGCTGGTGACAAGGGCAAATCTACTTCCGTCGCCAGGGCGGGCAACGGAGCAGGCAGGGCCACGTCGGAAACGAAAGCGCGATCGGCATCCGCGGCAAAGAAGAAAACTCCCAAGTCGGCCACAGCGACTCAGCCAAGGTCTGGTTCGCCGGCAAAAAGGAGCGGGTCTACGAGGGGAACTTCGAGCAGTAAATGATTCGTGGGTTGAAAACTAATAAACTTAATTTCTAAGGAGGAAATTGAAATGCTTTGGACTATTATTCTAATACTATTGGTGCTTTGGGCTTTGGGATTTATCGGCGGGATCGGTGGGGCATCCGTCGGTGGTCTGATCCATATTTTGCTGGTGATCGCGGTGGTTGTGCTTTTGATACAATTGATCACCGGACGTCGGCCGACCGTTTAAGATCATAATAAATTGAATATAGAAGGAGGGGCTGCGTAAGTGGTCTCTCTTTCTTTACGGCGCTTAGAATCGATGTCAAGCTGTTTTGGATTTATCAGCGGTTACCAACCAGACGTTTGCGAACCGAAAGAGTCCAGCAATACCCCGCCGGGCTGGTCAGTGAATGCAGTCAGAAATCTTATCTCTTTGTTAAGCATTTCTTTATACTCCGCGGTACTGTCCCGTTCGCTCTCGACCGTCGGCGTAGAGGGGGGACAGCTAAGGCATGCCATGAGTGCGTCGAGTGAACTTTCGTACCGCACTGCGATCTCTCGACACATTCTTGCCTTTTCATGGTCCCGGCCCCCTGTGAGCATGCTGGTCATCGCGCGATAATAAAGATCAGCCATTTCGCTGCAGGCGATCTTTGCCTTTCGACACCTTTCATTCATTACATTCGAGAATAGTCGTGCCACCTTGAGAAATACTTGAGGGACTTGCTCTCAGACATTAAACATTCGATCTCGTCGTATTTTGTGTAGTATTCATTACAGAAATTAAGTGTTCGAACAAGTAAGGTGAGATTAGCCTTTTTGAACGGGCACTTTGAAATTTGATGTTTTTGACACCAAACACCGGCTTGCCACGGTTGGTG
This sequence comes from Pyrinomonadales bacterium, assembly GCA_038323125.1. Taxonomy (GTDB): domain Bacteria; phylum Acidobacteriota; class Blastocatellia; order Pyrinomonadales; family Pyrinomonadaceae; genus OLB17. Next base: position 3,565 of record JBBQGO010000194.1, on the reverse strand, counting down.
AAGAGTGTACGGCCGAAAGGCTATTTGCAGTACGATTCTCCTAGAGAGAAGGATGGGCCGGAGGGGACTTGCCCATCCTTCATTTTTGTTCGGGGGGAGTTTAGCAGCGATCCGAAGCTCATTCCTAGCATTAATTCCATCATCCCAGATGGTAAAATATGTCTATGTTTGGATTGTTCACTGCGCGTTCTCGAAACCCCACAAGCTCGATTGTAGCCGTATTCGCTGCCGCTGTCCTTGCGGCGTGTGGAGATGCAGCATCCCTCGACCACCCTCGTCCAACCGCCGGAGCTGCGGCTTCGAACGATTACTCTGCACCGGAGATCGCGGGCCGGATGGAATCAAAAGACATTAAGGAAAGCAGTGGCCTCGCAGCGTCGCCATGTCAGCCGGATGTGCTGTGGACTCATAATGACGCGGGTGATGATGAGTATATTTTCGCTATAAGTACGGTGGGAAAGCATCTGGGAGCATGGAAGGTCCAAAATGCCCGAAACGTCGACTGGGAAGAAATAGCGGCATTCAAAGATTCCGCAGGTAAGTGTTTTCTGTTGATCGGCGACATCGGCAATAATGAGGAAGATCGTTCGGAACTCACGATTTACCGCGTAGCCGAACCCACTGTGTCGCCACGTGATTTGGCCTCCTCGGCGAAGGCACCCCATTCTACATCCCATGCCGAGATGCTGAAATTCAAGTACCCGGACAGGCCGCATAATGCGGAAACGATGATAGTTCATCCGCGATCGGGTAATATTTACGTTCTGACAAAGAGTGAGAGCGGCCCATCGCAAATTTACAAGATCTTGCCTTTGTTTGGTTCAGCAACTGCAGCCGCTGCTAAAAAACTCGGGGAGATCTCGCTTCCATCCGTACCCTTGGGCCTATTGACAGGCGGCTCGGTGTCCCCGGACGGCCTGCGGGTCATCTTATGTGATTATCAAAAAGCATTTGAGTTGGTTCTTTCGGACGGGGCGAGTGATTTCGATGCTATCTGGCGGCAAAAGCCGTTTGTCGTCGACTTGGGAAAGCGAAAACAGGGCGAGGCCGTAACGTACAGCCCCGATGGCACGGCGATTTTTGCCTCAAGCGAAAGCAAAAATGCTCCCCTGATCCGCGTTCAACGGCGTTAGATCACGAATCGTGCAAGACCGAAGCAGCCTGGCCGATCTGAAATGAAAGCGTTCTTAAATTCCATCACCGCCGAACTCTCCGGACGCCTGAGGCAATGCGGGAGATCACGAACTTACGCCCAGGATGAAGAGGTTTTCGCCGGCGGTGCAGAGGCAGCGTTTCTGCCGATCGTGGCTTCTGGCCGAATCAAGATGATCCATTTTCTTGAGCCGGGAAAGGAGGTCATTATCGGTATCTTTCAAACCGGCGATATGTTCGCGCTCCCGCCTGTTTTTGACGGTGGTACATATCCCGCTACGGCTCTCGCGATGGAGAGGTCCGAACTGCTCCTTATCGCCCGGAGCGACTTTATCGACTTACTTCGCGACTCGACCGAGTTTTCCTTTGCCGTAATAGCATGGATGTCGGAGATGCTGCGAGACAAAACCGCGACAATTCAAAACCTGGCTATGGCCTCTCCTCAACACCGGGTGGGGCACGTCCTGCTAAAGCTGGCCGAGAGAGAAGGAGGAGGCGACGCACCCGTCAGGATAACGCTGCGGCGGCAGGATATCGCCAAGATGGCCGGCGTGACGACTGAGACCACAATACGGGCCGTCCGCGTATTGGCCGAAAAGGGCCTTATCGCGATTCGGCATGGCAAGATTATCATTGAAACGACCGGCCCACTATATCGTTTTCTCGAAAATTGACGGAAGGGTCGCTGAATGAGCTTCTCTGACTAACGGCCGCCGCAACCCCGAACAGAAGCCATAAGTGCCGTGTGTCTTCGTACGACCCCGTTAGACTCTGGTAAAAGACCGCGTCTGCAAGTGCAAGCAGCAAACACAGCCTTATAGTAGTTTCCGTATTGCCCTTCGGCACCCATCTAAAAAGGCTGAGTGTCACAAACCCGGCAATGCCCATGAACGATAAAAACCCGAGCAGGCCTGTTTCGCCAAGTGTGCTTAGATAGGTGTTGTGTGCGTCGGTCAAAAGCTGCCGGTTGCCGGATGGGTCAGTAAATTCGGATCGCGCGACGGGCACACCGACACCGCGCCCGAGGATCGGATGCTGTAAAAAGGATTCGAATGCTGTGCCCCATGCACGTGCTCTGTGTGATGGTTCGACCGTTCCCGAGGCCAACGGGATCTGGCTCCCGCTTGGACTGTAGCTAAATAAAGTGATCGAAGCAGCAAAAAAGAAAGCCGCCCCGATCAATAGGCTGCCTGCCAAAACGGCCGGAGGCAACAGGGGTTTCTGACCCATGACCTTTTCCCGCAAAAACAATCCCGTCGCCAAAAAAATGCCGCCCAATCCAGGAGTCAGCGTGAAAGCGTTGACGATAAACAGGCCGATGCCTAACCACCAGAACACCCGAGCCTTCAACCAACCAGCCGATGCCACAAGCAGAGCGAACATCCATGTAACGCCCAGGAAATTGCAGAACATCGCGGGATACAAAAAGAAGCCTTCAATGCGCGGATAATTGCCGGGCGGAAGGCTGCCAAAGACCCGGTGAAGAACAAGATTTTGCGAAGGGTCCTGAAATCCGAGGTAAAACAAAACGATCCCGGCCAGGCTGAATACGATCGCAATACCCGCAGCGAGTATCCAGCCCTGCAAAACCCTAAAGAGAACCGAGTTTGACGTAATGACATTAAAAGTCAGGAACGCGATCCCGATGAGGTAGAGCTTTCCAATAAGTTTGGTTGAGCTTTGCGTTGGATCATCCGAGGCAATGGCAGAAAGTACCATCGATGCCGCATAGGCGGTCAGTACGATATAGAACCAACTCCATCGCAGGGTCGCTCGCCTGATGACATGAGCAAACGCCCAGACCGCAGCCGTGATCGCAAAGACCAGATCTGAAAGCTGAAGCGGAACATTTAGGAATCCAAATTGAAATAATGTAGGAAATGGGAGGGTGATCACAAACAAAACATAAAGCCACTGCTCTGGTTTTATTTTGTTATCCATTGGACGAGACAGAATGTTCGGATGCACAGCGAAGAGGTCCCAATAGACAGGTTAGGACAGCTTTGATCTAACGGCATCGCTCACTAGCTTGCCATCCGCAGTCTTTCCCGCCAAATGTGCCATCGCCGCTTTCATTACATTGCCCATATCTTTGATCGAAGTGGCTCCGGTTTCACTCACCGCCGATGTGACCGCAGCGTCGATCTCCTCAGGCGTAGCGGCACTCGGCAAGTAAGCTTCGATCACCGTGATCTCACTTTTTTCTTTAGCCGCGAGGTCGTTCCGGCCAGCCGCTTCGTAGCTCTCGACGGAATCGCGTCGCTGCTTGACCAGCGTTTGAAGAGCCTTGATGATCTCATCGTCCGTGAGGTCTCCGCCTTTTTCGATCTGACGGTTCATCAGATTGGCTTTTACCATCCGCAGCGTAGAGAGCTTGTTCGCCTCCTTTGATTTCATTGCCGCCGTCAGGTCC
>JBBQGO010000193.1:0-5322 GCA_038323125.1 Pyrinomonadales bacterium | reverse complement strand
AGTTCGCGAAGTTATCTCAAAGTACTGGGAATCTTGGCGGTCGTAGTCGCCATCGGCGTCGCGGCAATAGGATATGTCACACTGCCCGAATTCGGCGACCCGGTTCGCGGGCCCAGGGGACTTGAAGATGCCGTACGTGACCACTTTCTTGTAAATGAAAAACGTACGGCCACCGACATTACCTTCTATACCTGCGACACCTATTACTGGGCGCGCGTCGGCGTCGAAAGACGTCCGGACATCAAGACCAACCCCATTTACCTCATCGACAAATACATCGCCAAGGCATCAACCGGCGACGGAGACACCTGGACAATAGTCGCTACGGCAGTCACATCGCCAGAGATGGACAAACCTTGCAGCTAGGCGTACCTCGGCTCGCACCGCCGACACCGAATCATTTTAGCAGGCGTCTCGCCGGGGCGGTGGCGGCGAGAGCCTCGCGAAGGTTCCGAGCTATCGTTGACGGGCAGCGTCCCGGTTTCGTGGTCGCCGTGAAAAAAAGTTTAAACTTTATGGCCATGCACTCACTTTTACCTTTCAATTACTGCGGTTTCGTGGTACACAAGATAAGCGATAACTGCTTATGGCAGGTACCGGGAAAACGGATCAAGGTCTCGTTTTCTTACACTCAAGGTCACATTTCAAAATCTGTTCCAAAGGAGTAAACATGAAGTTCAAGTTCCTAATGTCAGTTGCAGCAGTATTTGCCATCACATTAATTGCGTTCGCGTTTTTAAGCAGCACCGGTCCGGTTGAGGCACAATCATTGTCGCCTGATCGTAATGTCGTTGTCACTACCAGCAATGATCCGGTTCGATTTAATGGCACCACGTTTGCGAGCCAGGACGAGTTTTTCGAAAATGCACGATGTGCGACGGAAAAACTCAGTGATGCTCAGGTCGAGGACATCGAGCGCCAGGTGAGTATTTTCAGGCAAAATCAGATAGCTGCGAACGGCGGCTATGAATCCAATATCGCCGGCGGCACGATCAAAGTATATTTTCATGTCATCAATAATGGCAGCGGTATTTCGAACGGCGATATTCCGGCGGCTATGATCGCTGATCAGATGAGTGTTCTGAATGCCGCATTTGCCGCGACAGGTTGGTTATTCACCTTGACAGCTACTACGCGTACAACCGACGCCACCTGGTATACCGCAGGCCCGAACACGACGGCCGAAACGCAAATGAAAAACGCTCTGCGACAGGGTACCGCGGACGACCTTAACATCTACAGCAGCAATCCGGGCGGCGGACTGCTCGGTTGGGCGACCTTCCCGTCGAGCTACGCAAGCAGCCCGAAAAAAGACGGTGTCGTGGTTCTCTTCTCAAGCCTACCGGGCGGCAGCGCAACTCCCTATAACCTCGGTGATACAGCGACGCACGAAGTCGGTCACTGGATGGGGCTTTATCACACATTCCAGGGCGGATGTGCGAGACAGGCGACCGGTGGTGACGGAGTCGCTGATACACCTGCCGAAAAGTCGGCGGCCTACGGTTGCCCTATTGGACGTGACAGCTGTCGAACTCTCGCAGGACTCGATCCTGTTCAGAACTTTATGGACTATACCGACGACGCATGTATGGACAGATTCACGGCAGGTCAGGACGTGCGAATGGATTCGTTATTTACAACTTATCGATACAACAAATGATCCTTTGAGGCGTAGAACCAGCGGTTGCGCACCTCAAGATAATCAAAGGCCTCGTTCACGCTTGTGGCGAGGCCTTAAATGTGATGTGGTCTACGACTGATGCGGCAGATTTCAGTAAGGGACACAATAACGACGCGCCCGGACTGCCAAGCGTTCGATCATCGGGCGGATTAGGTGGTCCGCAATGATTGGACCACACCGGCCCTTATTTGTGACGGTAGGTGATCCGGCCCTTGGTAAGATCGTATGGCGAGAGTTCAATGTCGACGCGATCGCCCATCAGGATACGGATGCGGTTGCGACGCATACGGCCCGAGATCGTAGCGAGCACCATATGGTCGGTGTCATTGATCTGGACCTTAAAATAGGCGTTCGGCTGTTTATCGACCACCACGCCCGCCATTTCTATTAATTCTTCTTTCATATTTATCAGCTAAAATGCCGGATCTACGGCTTAGCGTCTACGCCCGTCGCCTCGTCGATCCCTCATATTCCAAACTTTCAGGTGTAACTTGCTATAAGTAAAAAACAACGATTCTCAAATTCTTCCAACACCCCGTCTCAAATCAGGAACGCATTTGCGACTTTTTAATTGAGATAGGACTACTTTATTAAGATGCCTTATTTGTCAAATAGTTGCAAACGCTTTGAGGTCCTCGCTCCGCCGTGGGTGCCTAATTATGGGCACACGCGAGGGTCGGCAGAAGTCGATATGCGTGAAAACGCTTCAAGCGACGAAGGCTTCACCCGGCTTCTCGATCTCGCCGGGTTCTGGAGCAGTCCCTTGTATCCGGTCTAAAGGAACGTGCCGACCGTATCGACCTTTACGTTTAAGAGTCTTGAGGGGAAGGTCCCAAAGTCTTCGACCTCGACCTGATCGTTTCTAAACCTGATCCTGGCGGCCGCAATGTATGTCCCCTCACCCTTGCCGGTCCGGGGGTCGATAAACAGTTCGATATAGGAAAATGGGTAGTCTACGGAGCGATAACCTTCGCGGAGCTCCGCGATACCCAGCCACCGTTCGAAAGCAATGCGGATACGCTTTTTCCCGTCAACTTCGTGAACACGCACAAAGTTGATCTGCCGGCCTATTTGCCGGCCAAGTGCAAAACTGCCAAGATCCTTATTCTTAAACGCGTTAAGCACGACGTCCTGCCCGTCATTTTCGAGAAGCTCCAACAGCCTGATTGTCTCGCTCTCGGACGTGAGCCCGTTAATGTAGAGGGTGAAATTGTTGGTTCGCGCCCGGGTGTCGAAACCCATACCATAGCTGAGGACCGTGCCCGTCAGAACAGTTCGAGACTGCTGTCCATGAACCGCTGCACTGCCTGACAAGGCTGCAATAAGCAATAAAAACCACGTTAACATCTTGATATTCATAATATTGTCTCCCACTTGACGTTAACGCGACCGCCCTCGTTTGTCTGTCTAACGCTAGACAATAGATTTAATGTTTTGTATGCGTAAGACACATACAATTGCCGCCAACGGTTTAGATTAACGTTGGAGGCTAGAAAAATATATGAAAAAGAAAGTGCTTGTCTCGTTCCTGGTACTTGCGTCGGGGATCTTCTTCGTCCCGATGGAAAGCTATGCCGGGACCAATTCCCCTTTGGCTCTGACCGCGGCCGAACTCGACCCGCAGATACGCGTGCGAATCGGAAACAATCGGCGCAGCCGGCGTTGGAACAATCGCCGCAACCGTAGATGGAATAATCGCCAGCGCAACCGCAGCTATCGATCCCGCAATAGAGCTCATGTGGTTCGTCAGGTCTATTATGTAAATGGCCGGAGAAATGTCCGCAGGGTTCGAGTACGGTATTAGATACAGCCATTGAACAGACAATTCGGATACGTTGGATGCCTGCCGACATTTCGGTTCGGGGGCATCCGCTCTGAATGTACGCCAACGTACAGCTACTGCTTTCAGTAGCGTGTTATAAACAAGATGCGAATTTATAAATAGGAGGATCTGGCAACTATGGTAGATGAGAATGGAGATGGAACCGCGAGCAACGCTATATGGGCAGTTGCGATGATAATAATCGTGGCAATGATCGCAGGAGTTGTATATTACATGTTTTTAAAAGGCGGGCCGCCGTCACCCACAAAGAACGTCGACGTCGATATCTCGCTTCCGGCGAGATGACATCAAGATAAAGCGAACCGTAAAAAGAGGCTGTTCACGGCCTCTTTTTATTTGCCGTGTTGGAGCTATTGGTGAAACAGTACATTTACCGCGGCATTACGTTTTAATTAAGTCATCGCCGTCAGCTATTATTTAATGTATGAGAATTAACGACTTGGGCAAATGGTGCCGGTATGTTTTTATTGTAGCCTTGCTGGTCTGTGGTTCGACGGTTCTGGCGGTTGGCCAAACGTTCCCAACCGCAAAGATAGCTGTTATCGATGTAGATGAATTCGCCAACCCGAAATCGGGTATCACACGGCTCGTAATCGCAATCGGCGGGATCGATAAAGAAATGAAACCGCGGCGCGACGACATCGCCCAGTTCGTCGCATCCCATGACAAGCTCGCAAAAGAGGTTAATGACACGAAGGACTTAGCCGAAAAGACGACCATAGCTGCAAAGGTGGCCCAGCTCGATAAAATGCGCGCGGACATCGAAACTAAGCAGCGTGAGGGACAGACCTTGCTTGATCGACGGATGCACGAGGTTACTCAGCCTATCTACGCCGACATTATGCAGGCGCTCGATACTTTTGTTAAAAAACGATCGATCGACATGGTGATCGATCTCAGCAAGATCGGCGGCAGCGTGATGGTGGCCAATAATGCATTTGACATCACAACTGCCTTTATAGCTGAGTACAACGCGAAGCCAGCCGTACCATAAACCAAGGTTGAATGACTCCGCAATATTACAGCTGATCTAAGAAATTACCGTAATTCGGAGGCCAATAGACATATGTTTACCTTTGGAATAGGTAAACCCTTATGTGGCTACGATACGGCTTTTTTTTGGTATTGCTATTGGCAGCTTCGTCGGTAACGTTCGGTCAGGAGACCGCTGGCGAGTTGTACGCTCAGGCAGTAGAGCGCTTCGCCAACAATGATATCGACGGAGCTATCGCGAGCATTTCCAGATCGATCGATCTGGAACCGTCAATAGCCGCGTCCTACTACGTTCGCGGCCGCGCCCTTTCATCAAAAAATGATCTGAGCCAGGCCATAGCCGACTTTTCCCGCGCGATCGAACTCGATGCAAGGACGGCCGATTTCTATTTTGACCGTGGGCTCGCACATAAACGTCGGAAGGACCATGAGGCCGCGATAGCTGACTTCTCCAGGACGATAACGCTGGACGCAGGACACGGTGACGCGTTCTTTCAGCGCGGACGCATAAAGCACGAACGGAAAGACCTGTCCGGAGCGATCGCCGACTATTCGCGGGCACTAGCCGTTCAGCCGCAGAACAAGCTCTTCTACTATTACCGCGCCCTCGCCCGTTCAACAACGGCTGACATTAAGGGAGCGATCGATGATCTCAACGACGTTATCCTTCTCGACCCTCTATTCAAGCAGGCGTATTTTGACAGGGGCACCGCACGGTATAAACAAAACATGTTCACGGACGCGATCGCCGACCTGACTAAAGCTATTGAGTTCGATCCGGCCGACATCAAGTCGTATAACAATC
>JBBQGO010000192.1:0-5323 GCA_038323125.1 Pyrinomonadales bacterium | reverse complement strand
ATCAGTGTATAAGGGATCTGACGAAAATAGTTGCCGCCGGAGATCGGCAGCAGGCCGACGCCCAGGTCACGGGTGGGATAGGGAAATTCCCAAATGGCCGTGCCGTCGGTGTGGACCTGATGGGCGACGCGCTTGGCTTTTGGGGCTTTCTTTGTGGGCAGGAATGACGCGTCGTAAACAAAACCTTCATCCGCAAGCAAGTTCAGGACCCAGTCGTCTTTGCCGAATGTCAGCTTCTCAGCCGCGCGGTACCCGATCACCTTCTGACCGCACGCGTTTTCGATCGCATGGTTTGTTCGCCGCAGGTCCTCGCGAAACTCTTCGTCGGTCAAATTATTCAGGCTCCGGTGATAGAATCCGCGACTCGCGACCTCATGTCCACGCTTGACGATCTCATTTATCAAGGCCGGACTTTGCTCGGCTATCCATCCGAGCACGAAAAATGTTGCTTTTGTATTGTGACGATCCAGAAGGTCGAGGGTTTTACGTGTATTCCGCTCATATCGAGCTTCAAAGTTTGACCAGTTACGCTGCTGGATGAGGTTCCCGAACGCACCTACTTGAAAGTAGTCCTCGACGAGGATCGTGAGTAGGTGTTTTTTGCCTGTGTTTGGTTTGAGGTCCATCGGAGACTCTATTAGTTTCGGTGTAAAGCCAGTACACCTGCTCTCGTAAGACTTTGCTCAACTATCTTGACGATCCGCGACGCCGCCCGTCCGTCTCCGAAGGGGTTGGCGATCTTCCTGACCGATCTGATCCACGTCTCGTCCCGATAGTTTTCTTCGAGAAGCTGCTTGAGCGACCGGGGACAGTTCCCGACGAGCTTTGCAACGCCCGCGTCAGCGGCTTCGGGCCGTTCGGTATTTTCGCGAAGAACCAGCAAAGGCTTGCCTAGGCTCGGAGCTTCTTCCTGGACACCGCCCGAATCAGAGACGATCAGCCAGGCGGCCTTCATGATCACTAGAAAGTCCGAATACCCGACAGGATCAATTAAATGAATTCGTTCTCGACGGTTGAAGATCTTCCTCGCGACACGCAAAACATTTGGATTTGGGTGGACTGGAAAAATCAGACATACGTCCTCGCGGGATTCGACAAAGTCTCGAATAACTTCGAGATTCTCCGTCATTACGGTCTCAAAACTCTCTCGGCGATGCGTGGTCAGTACCAGTCGTTTCTGGCCGGTCGTGGCCTCGATAAGCTGGGCGATCTGGGAGGATGCTCTGAGGTTCCGGAGCATGTTCTTGACCGAGTCAACCACCGGATTGCCGGTAACAAAGATGTTCTCGGCCGGCACCCTTTCGGCAACCAGATTATCCCGGTTGTTGGGGGTTGCGGCAAAATGGAATGTTGCGGCCTGGGAGATCATACGGCGATTCATCTCTTCCGGAAACGGGCTCATAATGTTTCCGGACCGCAAGCCCGCCTCGACGTGGCCGACGGGGATGCGACGGTTAAATCCCGCCAGTGTGCCGGCAAGGGCTGTCGTCGTGTCACCTTGCACGATGATCAAGTCCGGCCGCTCAGAGATCAATATCTTGTCGAGTCGTTCCAAGACGCGGGAACAGACGTCATTTGGCGATTGATCACGCCGCATAACGTCGAGTGAGATGTCGGCCTCGATATTAAATTCGGCGAGAAACGGGTCTAGTAACTGCTTATGCTGCCCCGAAGAGACGACGAGCGTCTGCAGCGACCTCTCGCGCAATCTGTGGATCACCGGCGCGAGCTTGATCGTTTCGGGACGGGTCCCGAGAAGCACCAGCACCTTTGCACGGCGATAGTCGGAAACGCGCCCGGGAGCGGGTGATCGGGTCGGAGTAGTGTCGAACATAGGGTAAGGCGGCGGGAAATATCACGGAATGCCCGTGATAATATATTCATTTAAACATTTCTTCGCCCCTGAATGCAACGCTTTTTTATGAGGACCTTGCTCGTGCCGCTTCAAATCCTGCTTTTTTGCGGTGTGATAAATGCTCAAGAACCCGTAGCTCCATCTCCAACCATAAGGGAGGAAGTTACCGTCACGGCAAACAGGATCGAGACGCGTATCGGCGAGACTCCGGCCAGCGTTGTTACCTTTTCGAGACGAGATATAAGAACATCCGGAGCCCCCACGATCGACGATGTACTTCGACAATCCGCAGGTTTCTCTATTTTTCGCCGATCGAGCAGCCGCAATGCTAACCCGACCACACAAGGGGTCTCACTTCGTGGTGTCGGGTCTTCTGGGGCTAGTCGTTCCCTGGTCCTCTTCGATGGCGTGCCGTTGAACGATCCATTTGGCGGCTGGGTACAGTGGAACAGGGTCTCGCCGATCGAGGTCGAGACCGTTGAGATACTTCGCGGCGGGGCCTCAAGCCTATATGGCGACACATCGTTAAGCGGAGCGGTCAAGCTGCAGCCGCGACGTGTTAGCGACAAGCGTGTGCTGTCCGCAGATATTTTTGGCGGCACCCAGCATACGCTTTCGGGTTCGGGGTTTGCCGGATTTCGTTCCGGCCGTTGGCAGGTCAATGCAACTGGGACGATGTTCCAAACGAGAGGCTATAAACTGATCGAGGATCAAGCGATCGGTCCGGTGGATGACCATGCGGGCGTTCGCAGCTCAAACTTCTCTGCGAAGCTTACCCGCGAGCTACGGGAAGGTGTTTCCATATTCGTTCGGCCCTCTTACTTTGGCGAAGTTCGGGCAAACGGCACCAGGCTCCAGACCAATCGCACACATATTCGGCAGTTAGTGTTTGGAGGCGATCTCGTGGGCAAAGCCCACGGCTTCAGGCTGGACTGGCGCGTCTTTGGCGGAACGCAGGTCTATGACCAGGTGTTTACGGCGGTGAACGCGACCCGGACGTTTGAGAACCCGATACGCCTTCAACGTGTCCCGGCGCAGAATGCCGGCGTTTCAGTCCAATCGTCAGTTGTATTTCGAGAACACACCATCGTGGGCGGCATCGAGGCGCGTAACGTGCGGGGAACGAGCAATGAGATCGCGGTGGCGGCCAATGTCCCTGTCTCGTTTGTTGACAGCGGCGGGCGACAGGCCTTTACCGGTGTCTTCTTGCAGGATTTCGTGCGAATCCGCGAGCGCATCGTCATTGCGGCAAGCATCAGATACGATCACTGGCGAAACTTCGCCGCCTCGACCGCGACCCAGACCATTGCCTCGGGGGTAACGTCAGTAAATGAATTTCCGGACCGCTCGGAATCTGCCGTCAGTCCTCAACTCTCGATCCTGTACCGGTTGTCGAGCGAGTTTTCGGTCTACGCCAGCGCTTCGCGCAGCTTTCGTTCTCCGACACTCAATGAGCTATACCGCGGTTTTCGCGTCGGAAACGTTGTAACACTTGCGAATGAGAACCTGCGAGCCGAGCGTGCCAACAATTTCGAATCGGGCATCAGCTTTAGCCGTCGGAGCAACGCCGTCAGGGTGAACGGCTTTTGGATCCAAATAGACCGGCCGGTCGCGAACGTTACGCTGTCGGCGACTCCGACGCTAATAACGCGGCAGCGGCAGAACGCCGGCTCCACCCGTTCGCGCGGGATCGAGATCGAGGCGGAAACGCGTCTGCGGCGCGTCACGCTGCGGGCGGAGTATCTGTTCGTTGACCCAAAAGTTGTATCGTTCCCCGAGAATCCTCAGATAGAGAGGCTCCTGATCCCGCAAGTTGCGCGGAACCAATTTACATTTCAGGTAAATTACGCTCGCGAAAGCTGGACAGTCGGCGTACAGGGCAGGGCATCAAGCGCACAGTTCGATGACGATCTCAATAATTTTCGCCTGGAGCCGTATGTACAGGTCGATCTGTTTTTAGCAAAATCGCTGCGCGAAAACGTACAGGTGTACACAGCCGTCGAGAATATCTTCAATTCACGATATTCGGTCGGCAGAACACCCATACGGACGATCAGCTCGCCTCTGAATCTAAGGGTCGGGATCAGGTGGAAATAGAAAAGGCCGGGCGAGAGTCGTCTTTTGATAATTTTGAGCGATTGCCCATCTTTTTCAACCTTCATCGATGGCGAGAGGCTTAAATCGTTAGCGACAGACAATGTGACGGAGAGAATGTATGACAGGGATAAGAGAGATAAAAGGGATGCCAAAAGGAAAGGAGCAATTGTAACGAGGAGACCGCAATGATCGCGGAGCATCCCTTTCATCCTGTTTATCCCTGTAAATAGAAAACTCGGCATGTGTCGTAGTTATTTAGTAAGGGTCGGGATGAGAGTGGAAATAGGAAAGGCCGGGCGATCCGGCCTTTTATAAGGTTGGTTGGGGTTATTCCGGGGGGCCGGTGCAGCCGGGGCCCATTAGGGCAGGGCCCTTTGTGCTGATGATGGGAAAGTTCTCGGCCTCGGCGTTTTTACCGAGCCACTCGGCGTATTCCTCTGGATATGACATATCTGAGTAGATGGCCTCGACGGGGCACTCGGGCAGGCACGCATCGCAGTCAATGCAGGTATCGGGATTGATAAGGAGACGGTCCGGCGTTTCGTGAAAAGCCTCGACAGGGCAGACGGCGGCGCAATCGGTATATTTGCAATCGATGCACGGCGTGGTGACTATATAGGTCATTAACTTCGAAACTCTCCTTCGATTCTCGCGAATCGCAAATTAAAACCGTAATATTCAAAGCCGAACTTGTCAAATCAGGTTCCACAAGTGATAAAATGCCTTCATCACCCGACTTGTAAACATATCATTCGATAAGGAAAATTGATGAAAAATCTCAAAGCTGAACGTGACTTGTCGCTCGACTTTTTGCGTGTAACGGAGGCTGCTGCCATCGAATCGGCACGGACGATGGGGCAAGGCGACCGAAAATTCTCCGATCATGTCGCTGTTGAAGCGATGCGTACGGTTATGGATACGGTCCCTATGCGCGGCCGAATAGTGATCGGCGAAGGCGAGCGGGACGAAGCTCCCATGCTCTACATCGGTGAGGAACTGGGCGGCGGCATCTTTTCAGATGAGGCAAGGAGCGAGTTTCCGGAGGTTGATATCGCCGTAGATCCGCTCGAGGGTACCAATCTCTGTGCTCTCGGTGCAAATAATGCCATTGCCGTGCTCGCTGCCTCAGAGCGAGGGGGCCTGCTCTACGCACCCGATATTTACATGGACAAGATAGTCGTCGGCCCTTCGTGCCGCGGCTCCGTCGATATAGACGCCCCTGTCGAGGAGAATCTCAAGAATATTGCCCGGCGTCTCGGTCGGGATATCGATGACCTGACCGTTATCTGCCTTGACCGTCCGCGTCATAAAAAGCTTGTCGACGATGTGCGTGCGTCGGGTGCCCGCATCCGCCTAATCTCTGATGGCGAT
>JBBQGO010000191.1:0-5344 GCA_038323125.1 Pyrinomonadales bacterium | reverse complement strand
ATTAGGATCGGCGATACATTCACTATTTCGAGGGTGATCACTGACGAGCTGATCCGGGATTTCGCCAGGCTCTCAGGTGACGACAATCCGATCCATCTTGATGAGGATTTTGCGCGGACCACCCGGTTCGGTAAGAGGATCGCGCACGGGGCTCTCAGTTCCGCATTCATCTCAGCCGTCCTCGGCGGCGAATTTTGCGAACGCAAGATCGTCTATCTGTCACAAACGATGCGATTCACCGCCCCGGCATTTATTGGAGATACGATAACGACCACGGCAACCGTGAGCACGATTCGGGAGGATAAGGGTATCGTAAGGCTCAGGACGACGTGCTCAAACCAGAATGCAGAGCTTACGGTCGAGGGTGAAGCTGTCGTTATGTTCCTGCCGTGATCCTTTTAAAGATCATCCGGCCTGAGCGGACAGCAGGGCCGCCCGCATGGCCCCTGCCGATCGCCAACGATATTCGACTTCCTTTGCGAGGGCTGTTTCAATGACCGATGCAATGTGGGAAGGTACATCCGGAATACGATTTCGCAGAGGGATGATCGGCTTTTCAAAAATAGCCTTCACCGTCTCGGCGATTCCGGCCTTGGGGCTAATGTCGAGAGCATGGGCTCCTGTCAAAAGGCTGTAAGCCATCATTCCAACTGCGTATATATCGGAGGGCGGCTTAACGTCCTTAAAATCGCGAACCTGCTCGGGCGGCATATACGCGATCGTTCCCGCAACGTCACCCGCCATCGTAACACCGCTCATGCCGGTTTCCTTAAAGCTTTTGGAAAGCCCAAAGTCGGTGAGCTTGGCGACGAAATTGGGATATTCCCCCTCAACAAGTATGTTTTGCTCCTTTATGTCACGGTGGACAAAGCCTAGTTGATGGGCAAACTCAAGGGCCGATAGGGTTTGTTCGATGATCTTGACGACCTGTGGGCAACTTAGACGGCCCCCATAATTCTTCGCAAGCCGCGAGGCGTCCATACCCGAGATGAATTCGGTTACCAGATAAACAAGTCCGTTGTGAGTGCCGTGCTCAATGTAGCTAACAATATTTGGATGCTGAAGAGCGGACGCCACCTCGATCTCACGGGCGAACCGTTTGAGCGACTGTTCGCTTACGGCGACCTCGGGAAGCAGCGTCTTGATCGCGACCGCACGGCCGTCGGTCATCGACCGGCCGAGCATGACGCTGCCCATCCCGCCCTGCCCGATCACACGGATCATTTGATAATTCGGAATTGGCTGCGGATTCTTCTTCAGGCTCTCACGGCAATCATCGCAAATGTAGGTCAGGCGGACCTCGTCATTCAGCGCCTCGACAGCAGCCGGCACGCGGCAGTTGAGGCACAGAACACTCACCGTCGATGGGTAGATCGCACCCGTACCTGCCAGGTCGCCGGCCTCCGCCGGACTTGCCGAGACCTCTACCTCCAATACGGTTTCACCGCCCTGGATGCGGTCACCGCTCTTCAGATGCGCCGTTTCAACGCGCATCCCATTTACAAAAGTTCCATTGGTTGAGCCGAGGTCACGGAGGAACGTCTGGGGCGGTGCGATCTCAAGAATGCAGTGATGACGCGAGAAAAAGCGGTCGTGCGGCAGACAGAACTGCGAATCCTCGCTACGGCCGATCATAAACGTATCGTGTTGATCGAACGTAAAGTCGCGTCCTGTCTGCGGTCCGGCTACAACGTGAAGTGTTACGCGCATCGTCTCGATATTATAAGTGAATCGGCTCTAACTGGCTAACAACCCGAAGAATGCCAGAAGAACCGTTAGCAGCATGCTGACAACACCCAGGACCATCCCGGCGATCGCCATCCCGCGTCCGCCGTATCGGGCAGGATCCTTGTCAGTGTTACTCATCCCGAGAAAACCGATGATGGCCGCCGGCAGGCCGAGCCAGAGACCGCCCCAACAGCAAAACATAGGAAGACTTAAGATACCCAACACCATCGCGATGGTCGGCAGTGTTTGGTCCGGAGACGAAGCAAATCCCGGTGATCCAAAAGGCTGGTTCTGTAATTGGGGCTTAGGTGCCTGCCATTTAGCGGGCGGAGCTGACGACGCAGGCCAATTCGTCGGATTCGTGATCCGTGCATCATTCAACATGACCGTGGGAGGCGGATCGTCGGCGTATCGAGCGGGCGTCGGCTCTCTGGTATAGGCGGTCAGCAGTTCACCATCCTCTAGACAGAAATTGAGCTGATCGTCGCTATAGGTCTGGTTACACCGCGGACACTGTTTCATAAACGTGGAACGATAAGCTACCTTCTGATCTCCAAATTCTTAAAGGCAACTTTGACCGCGTCACCCGCGTAAAGCCCCGGTACACCGCCCGCATATCCGTCGGTATTCTTCATGGTTCTGACCATGGTGCCGTTTATGTACAGTTCGATCTTGTCATCGAGGTCGCGGACTTCGATAATATTTTCAGCAGTTCCTTTCTTGATCGCCGTCGAGTTGGTCCAGGTAATCACCGAGTTTTCGTTTTGACTCAAGTGGCGGACGACGCGGTACCGGCCCCGCTTGGCATCGATCAGGAACGCGTAACCTCGCTGCAGAGGTTGTGGGTCACTATGAAAAACAAGGCCGTAACCGAGAACGCCGGAGGCATCGTCAACATTGCGAAGCGTCACGCGTGTATCCGCATCGTCGGTGCCGTAGACGTCCGGTGACAGCTGAACGTAATAAAAGCCCTTTTGCTTCGTATTCATCAATAGCTCGCCCCCTGTGAATGTCTTGTCGGCGAATGCCGCAGAAACCGCCGTCCAGGGTTCCAGATCCACGGTTTCGAGGTCAGAACGGCTGGACGATTTTAGTGGGGCGGACGTATTCGAAACTGCTTTATTCGAGGCAGGAACCGTTCCGTTGCGATTATTCGAGGACACATTGCTGCTCGACGCGTTTTCCGCTTGATAACCGATGTAAGCGAGAATGGCCACAAATCCGCCCCCGCAAACTACCACGAGACCCCCCAGGATCAAAAGCACCCAAACCCAGGCCCTTGACGATTTCCGGGGCTGAGCGAATCCGTAGGGCTGAGGAGTTTTGCCGACGGCAGAGGTATTGAAATGACCTGGGCTCGGAACCTCAGTTTGTGTCGGCCTGGGCTCACCCATCACGACTGTTGCCGGCGGGAGATCGGTCGACTGGGCGAGCACCATTCCATCCTCAAGACAGAAGTTGAGGTTGTCGTCGGGGTAGGTTTTCTGACAGCGAGGACAGATCTTCATTTTCTTGTTTTTACCGAGATGGATAGAAACCCTGGCAAAGTTGAGAACATTATACGCATTCGCGAAACCAAACGCGACTGCCTCAGTGCAACCCAATTTTTCTTAAATTTAAGAATCATATTGCGCTCACGACCTATTGCTCCAGGACGTTGATCGATATTCGCAAAAAAAGAGGCCGTCTTCCGGACGACCTCTTGATCTTTGCTGCGTAACGAAGTTAATGGATCACAATACCGAATGAGAATCTCACATTATTCTGCAGTTTCCCATCCAGCTCGAATTCATCAAACTCTCGGCCCCGCACAAAAGTCGGATTGTAATCAACCTGAAAAACGCGGATAGCAACCCGCTTACCAACATTGACGTCAACTCCGCCGCCGAAGGCCATCGCGAAATTATTTTCACTGATCTTAACCGAGGTATCACCAAAAACCGGCCCGAGGGCAGGCCCGGAGACTTCTACCGACTGTTTGGCAACTCCGGCCAGGACGTGGGCAAACGGTCGAACCCGTGAACCTTCTTTGCTGTTATTTTTGAATTGGACACCACCAAGAAAATTTGAAATTCGATAATTAGTATTAAAAGCGTCCCCATCAAACGTTACGCCATCACTACGGCTGTGGGTAGCGAAGTCAAATTTAACCCCGACATACTTTGAGACATTACCAGTAATAGACATATTGACGCCATGTGCGCCAAAACGTCCGCCGAATGAACGGTCGAATTCACCACCGAGATCTTCACTCGCTAATCCGGTATCCGCACGAATGTGCGAAAACCCTCCGAAAAACTCTACTTTGTTCCGCTCAGATTGAGCGAAACTCGACATGGCCGACAACAGGACCAATGCGAAAACCAATCCGCTACCGATGTTCTTTTTCATTTTATCTCCTGTTTTTTTTGGGATACACCCCTGCTGGGGTACGTGTCAACGTGATGATGGAAAGCATCGTAGCCGCATCTCTATCGGAGATCCGGTTCGATCCAAAAGGAAGCGCTTTGGGGGCACTCCCTCTTCCTGACACGCTGAGATCATACACGCGAACATTGTTAATAGCAAGCCCTCATTTTTCAAAGATGATTAGACCTTTATCTCCTTCAGAATCAGCAGTTGAGATATGGCTTTTTGGTCCTATGCCGCCTTTCCGGAACCGTCTTCCCCGGCCTGTAGCGGGAATGTATATCACGGCTGATGATCAATTAAGTGTTAGCCCGCACCGTCCACAGAATTTGATGTGGGCGGGGTAGGCTCCACCGCAACGCATGCAAAGGCGTTCGGCTTGCGGTGGTGTGCTTTGATGGTAATTTGAAGTGAAATTGGCAGGTTGGCGTGCGGCTGAATGGGCTGCGGGGGTTATGCTAAGACCGCAGCGGCCGCAAAAGCGAGAGTGATCGGGCAGCGGAGCGGCGCACCGTGGGCACGGGTATGTTGCCGGCATCTCACCCGGGCTCACCATCGCGAACGACCCGCTGCCGCATCGGCCGCAAAAGCGTACGCCCTCGGCAAAACGGGAACCGCAAGTTGAGCATTTAACAATGCCGGGCATCATGCTTGAGGGCGGAGATCCTGCCGCACTACCGCCTTGAGAAGACGATGGCTGGCTCGTTCCCCCTCGAAGCGTACGCAACTGCGCCTGGATCACTTGTTCATTTGCTCCCTCGCGGACCTCGATCACGCGTTCATCATCTTTTTCGCCCGGTTTCGAAACTCTCAAAATATGTTGTCCGGCAGGAATATCTGTGAGAACAACCCGCCCCGAGCTCCCGATACTTCCCTTTCTCTCGTCATTTATGTAAACCTCGGCATTCACCGGAGCCATAACGATAAGGCGCGACCTTCCGGCCGCTCTGCTCTCCTCGACGTCCTCGGCAGCGTGCTCGAGCTTTCGGATCCAGTCCGCCACGGTCGAAGGACGTTTTTCGGGTGCGATCTCAAGCGAGCTCATAATCACCATGTCTACGTCGGCGGGGATCTCGGATCTCAGGGAAGAAAGCGGCGGGGCGGTGTGCATGATCTTTTGCATTACGAGCTGCATCAGATCGCCCGTGAAAGGTGTCTTGCCGCCGAGCATCAGGTAGGCGATCGTTCCGAGAGCGTAAAGATCGGC
>JBBQGO010000190.1:0-5349 GCA_038323125.1 Pyrinomonadales bacterium | reverse complement strand
ATAAAAACGTCCCGCCTATATTGCCCCCATAGTCATAACCACCCCCAAAGCTTTGTTCGATAAGCACGATCCCGGCCTTTTGCAAACGTATGCCGTCTCCGGGTGAATTTGCTCCTGTCGAATACATAAAGAGTGAATTTCTGATCTTCCATTCCGTATTATAGGTATCAACCCATATCCCGGTTTTGTTATTTATGAAAATGCCATGGTCAACGACGACATAATCAAATTGCCAGGTATGGCAGGCCTGCTCACGTGCGTTGCAATTATTGTCATTAGCATTGTGGACGTAAAAGCCCTTATCAAGGTTCTGAAATGTGACATTTTCAACCTTGATCCCTTGGGTCGAATTCGGCTCCTGGGCTCCGCCCGGCCTTATGATCCATTTGCCTAGTCCCTCAATGCCATAATTGCCAGTAGAATCCCGCCTCGCTTCACCGTATAAGGCCGAGTTGCCAAGCAGTTCGATCTGACGCACGGTGACGTGATGGGTACAGCCGCCGATCCTGAAGATGGTTTGATTCGGATTGCGAAGACGCACGCGAGAAGCCCCGGTTTTCGATGGCAGATTAGTCGTCGGTGTCGATTGATTATTGCTAATGCCCTGAATAATAATTCCCGAAGGCAGAGTGATCGCTTCATAGGCAGGATCGCGTCGTTCACCATCCAGTGTGCCGACGATATAGTCGCCATCCGGAAAATGGAGCGTTCCGCCCTGGCGTGCCGCGATGAAAGCTATGGCGTTCCTGATCGTGCGCGTGTAGTCCGCAGGTTCGTTAAAAGTGTACTGCGTCATCTCGCCTACGCTGCGCGTGACCGGGCGAAAGTCCTTTACGTTATAAACGCCGGTGTCTTTTGTTATCGGGTACCAAAGATAGACGGTCCCGTTACGGAATTTCACATCATAAAACTCCTCACTCCCGGTAAAGCACCACCTGCCGTCGTTATTGACGAAAACATTATTATTGCCGCGGAGCGTACTGCCGTCACAAGCGGCGAGTTCTGCGGCGGGGGCACGCTGGCTGGTGCCGGCGTAAAAAACCTCTATGGCGTTACCGTTATTGGCGGACGGCAGATAACTTACCGGGCATGCCCCGCCGATGTTGGCTTCGATCACGACTGAGTATCCCTCAAATTTATTCTGACCGTAAACATCAGCAAATAGGAGTATTAAAAGGACGAACAAATAGAATACATTTAGCTTTTTAGGCATTTCTCACTCTCCTCAAATAAAACTGTACTAATGAGTTTATCAGGAAAGTCAAACCACATTCGACCCCGACCGCGCAGATTTGCATATCGCCTTTCTGATATAATGGCGGAAATCAAAGGTCGAGAACCGTTCGGGAGCGGCATGCAGAGCATCAGTTTTAGATCGTCCGGGCGTGAAGGAATGCTCGACATCACCAAAGAGGCGCAGAAGTTTGTCGACGCCGGCAAACAAAGCGAAGCCGTCTGTATCCTGTTCACGCAACATACAACCCGCGGTCTGACGATCAATGAAAACGCGGACCCGGACGTTAAGAGTGATATGCTCGGTTTTCTCGAACGCCTGATCCCTCAGTACGAACCGCATTTCAAGCATTACGAGCACAATTCCGACGCCCACATCAAATCGTCGCTTGTCGGCCCGAGCCTAACCATCCCGGTCTCGGGCGGCAAACTATTGCTTGGCTGCTGGCAGGGCATCTATCTTTGCGAATTTGACGGGCCGCGGGAACGCACCGTGATCTTTATGATGAGGTAATCCGGCGAACCCGGGGTCGTTAGAGGACGCCTTTTTGAAATTGGTTATCAGAAAGGAAAATCGTCTATAATGATCGATACTTAACGAACTCACCGGAGGCCCATCTATGCCGACGACCGACCCTCGCGTCGATGCGTACATCGAACGATCCAAAGATTTTGCCCGCCCTGTCCTCGAACACGTTCGCCTGCTTGTGCATCAGGCGTGTCCCGATGTGGTTGAGACCATCAAATGGAGCTTTCCAAATTTTGATCACAAGGGGCCGTTATGTCACATGGCGTCCTTTAATGAGCATTGTGCGTTTGGTTTTTGGAAACAGTCTCTGCTCGAGGGAACTGCCTTTCCGGCCGAAAAGACTGCCATGGGCAGCTTTGGCAGAATAACCTCGCTCGATGATCTGCCCGACGATGCGACGATCATAAAATTGATCGTCGAGGCCGTCAGGCTCAACGAAGAAGGTATCAAAGTGCCAAAAGCATCCGCTAACGAAAAAAAAGAACTCGTCGTACCTGAGATACTGACCTCAGCCCTCGCGACCAACGAACTCGCCGCCGAGACCTTTAACCGATTTTCATACTCTAAGAAAAAAGAGTACGTCGAGTGGATCACCGAGGCAAAAACCGAAACGACCCGCGACAAACGTCTCGGCACCACGATCGAATGGCTGGCCGAGGGCAAGGCCCGGAATTGGAAATACGAAAAGTGTTGAGGGAGGAAGAAGCCAGAAGTCAGTAGTCAGTAGCCGGAAGCCAGAAACTAGGAACCAGAAACTAGAAACTCAGAACTAGAAACCAGAAACTCACCCTTATGACCGAACCGATCCTGATCGCAAAAAAAGACGCAAACGATTTCGCTTTGTTGACGCAGATGGCCAATCGCCATGGCGTTATCACCGGTGCTACAGGTACCGGCAAGACAGTAACGCTCCAGCGTATAGCCGAGGGGTTCAGCGAACGCGGCGTGCCTGTCTTTATGGCTGACATTAAGGGGGACCTGACGGGCATAAGTCAGCCGGGTGGCGGCAACCAGCGGATTGATGACCGCAATGTGCAGCTCGGTATCGAGCCGGCGTTCGAGGGCAAGCCCGTGACGCTGTGGGATGTGTTTGGCAGGCAGGGGCACCCGCTGCGGGCGACGGTTTCCGAAATGGGCCCGCTGCTTCTCGCACGCATCCTGCAGCTCAACGACACCCAGGAGGGCGTGCTCTCGCTTGCATTTAAGATCGCCGACGAAGGTGGGCTGATGCTTATCGATCTAAAGGACCTTCAATCGCTGCTGCAGTTCGTGGGTGAGAACGCCGATGAATTTACGCTCAAATACGGCAATGTATCAAAAGCGACCGTCGGCGCGATCCAGCGCGGACTGCTGCAGATCGAGCAGCAGGACGGGGCCCTCTTTTTTGGCGAGCCCGCGGTCCGGCTTGAGGATTTTATACAAACGCTCGGCGGCAAGGGCGTGCTCAACCTCCTCGCGGCCGACGATCTAATTAACTCGCCAAAGCTGTATTCGACTTTTCTGCTGTGGCTGTTGTCGGAACTGTTCGAGTCGCTGCCCGAGGCAGGCGACCTCGAAAAGCCAAAGCTCGTTTTCTTTTTTGACGAGGCGCATCTGTTGTTTACGGATGCCCCGTCGGCCCTGGTTGAACGTATCGAACAGGTCGTGCGGCTTATTCGTTCAAAGGGCGTCGGTGTATATTTTGTGACGCAGAGTCCAGCCGATATCCCCGACAAGGTGCTCGCCCAGTGCGGCAACCGAGTCCAGCACGCTCTGCGGGCCTATACGCCACGCGAACAAAAGGCCGTCCGCGTCGCAGCTGAGACCTTTCGCGTCAATCCGGATATCAATGTCGAGGCAGCTATCACCGAACTTGGCGTCGGCGAGGTGTTGATATCCCTTCTTGATGAAAAGGGCGTTCCGGCAATAGTCGATCGGGCGTTAGTTGTGCCGCCGGTTTCGCAGATCGGTCCCGTTACGCCCGAACAGCGACAGCAGTTGATTGCTAATTCACTCGTCGCAGGTATATACGAAACGACCGTCGACCGTGAATCGGCATTTGAGATCCTAAAGGCAAAGGCCGAACAGCGGATGGCAGAGCAGTCAGAGGCAGACGCCGCCGCAGCGGCGGAAAAGCAGGCCGCGGCCGAAGCTAAGGCCGCTGCCAAGGCGACGGGTGGAAGACGTACGGATACACTCGCCGAGTCGCTCGGCAAAAGCGTCGCCCGTTCGGTAGGCAGTTCACTCGGCCGCCAGATCGTCCGTGGCGTACTCGGCAACATCTTTGGCGGCAAAGGAAAAAGCAGTTGGTTCTGATCTTGTGTTTGCGAGTAGCAGGAGGATCAATATATGGCTGAGCAAGAAACACTATTGCTCGTAGGAACGGCAAAGGGTTTGTTTGTGCTGCGCCGGAATAGCGGCGGCGACAAATGGAAACTTGACGGGCCCCATTTTGCCGGGCGGGCGGTTTACGCGGCCTTCTACGATGACCGGGGCGGACGCAGCGATCTGTGGGCGGCAGCGACGAGCTGGCATTTTGGCGCCTAGCTCTTGAAGAGCACCGATATGGGTGCAACCTGGGATGCCCCCGAACGGATGCGTATCAAGATGCCGGCGAACACCAAAAAGGAGATCGAAAACATCTGGCAGATAGCACCGGGCGCTGATAAGGATTCGCTCTACGTCGGCGTTGCGCCCGCCGCTTTGTTCGAATCGCACGATAAGGGCGAAACCTGGTCGCTAAACAAAGGCCTATGGAAACACCCGCACCGCAAGAAATGGGAGCCGGGCTTCGGCGGGCTCTGCCTGCACACCATTGTCACAGACAAAAAGGACCCGAATGACATCAAGATCGCCATCTCGACCGGCGGTGTATACCAGACCGCTGACGGCGGCCAGACCTGGCAGGTGACCAACACTGGCGTCAAAGCTTATTTTATGCCAAACCAGTATCCGGAGTTTGGCCAGTGCGTCCACAAGATCGCACGACATCCGAAAAAGAAGAACACCTACTTTCTGCAAAATCATCACGGCGTCTATCGCAGCCGCGACGGAGCGGCCACCTGGCAGGAGATCGAGAACGGCCTGCCGTCAAACTTTGGCTTTGGGCTGACGGTGTCTGACAGCGGCTCGGTCTTTATCGTGCCGCTCGAGTCTGACGGCGTCCGCTACACTTGCGAGGGAAAACTTCGCGTCTATCGCAGCCGCGACGAAGGCAAGTCTTGGGAGCCCCTGACAAAAGGCCTGCCGCAAAAGAACGCCTATGAGGTGATCTTGCGTGATTCGGTCGGATCTGTCGGAAATAACATATTCTTCGGGACGAAGAACGGCAAACTATACGGCTCGCCCGACGACGGCGACACATGGAAGTTGATCGAAGGCTCACTCCCAGAGATAACCTGTGTAAAGGCGTACACGATCTAATCTTAAATTTGATTTGTTTCGTGCGGTTTCGTGTTAATTCGTGGTTTGGTTTTAAGGCATAACCACGAAATACACGAAAAGGACACAAAAAGAAGATGTCAGTTACCGTCTATCTAAGCGGATACCTCAAACCGTTCTCAGACGGTGAGACCGAGGTTAGGCTCGAGAACGATTTCGCCACCGTT
>JBBQGO010000189.1:0-5381 GCA_038323125.1 Pyrinomonadales bacterium | reverse complement strand
TCGAGCACCTTGCGTGCCTCTTTAAGATCCAGTTTTTCTTCGCTCGACTTGCGCCAGGGCAGTTCAAGTATGTATTCCAGGTAAGTCCTAATGACGTGATAGTCGGGTGCTGATTGAGGCAGCTGCTCCATCCTCTTCAGTTCGCGATCGGCTTCCTTCCGGACGTCGTCAGGCAGATCGGCTTCGCCCAGACGTTCGCGAAGCTGTGCCGCTTCGGCTTGCTCGCCCGAATCATCGTCGCCCAGTTCTTTCTGGATCGCCTTCATTTGTTGGCGAAGCACATAGTCGCGCTGAGACTTGTCCATCTCGCTTTGTGCCTCAGTCGCGATCTTTGACCGGATCTGCATTATCTCGACTTCGCGAGCAAGAGCAGCGTGAGTCAGCGTCAAAAGCTCGTCAACGGTAGGCGACTCGAGCATCTTCTGCTCAGTCTCGACTCCGAGATCCAGGACCGATGCGAGGAAATAGGCTAGTTGGACGGGATTTTCTTGTGAAGTTACCGCCATCCGGACTTCGGGCGGAACCTGGGGGAGTAATGCAAGTGCCTCCTGGATCATCCCCTGAATATTGCGTTTCAGCGCCTCGATCTCTTCTTCATCGACACGTTTGAGTTCCGGCAGTATCCGGATGGTCGCTTTCAGACAAGGCCTTTCGGAGGTCCATTCGACGATCTCAAAGCGGTCCATTCCCTGGACGATGAGCTGCATGATGCCCTCGTTCCGCATCATTCGCTTAATGTTTACGATCGTGCCGAGAGTGTAAAGGTCGTCGGTCTTGGCATCGTCGCCGTTGACGTTCTCAGTCTTGGTGGTGATACAGGCGATCAGCTTTTCCTCCGTCGCAAGGGCAGTCTCGACGGCGTACGTAGAACGCTCACGCCCCACCGCCAACGGGACTACTGTCTCAGGGAAAAGCGTCGTATTCTGGAGAGGCAAAACGGCAATCTCAAACTGCTGCGGGATCTCATTGTCTGGTAATTCGTTAGGTTTCGGAGGTGTTTCTGCCATAACTATTATCTCGCGTTTACAGTACCCTTTCTCAAGTGAATTATGAGTAGACCGTTCTCGATCATGTGCTCGATCGCAACGCCGTCCAGAGGCGCGGGAAACTTCAGCGTCTTCTCAAAATTGCTGTATGTTATTTCCATTTGCTGATATGAAACACCGGCCGCACACGAATGGTCCTTTCGGCACCCGGCGATAAACAAAACACTGCCCTTTATTTCGATCTTGATCTCCTCGATCGAAACACCGGCGAGCTCTACTTTTACGACCCAGCCGTCAGGTGTCTGAAACACGTCAGCCGCCGGGTACCACAATTGCCCCGATCGAACATCTTTGGACGATCCGATAAACTGGAATTGTCGATTAGTCAATTTTGCCATTTACGCTGACCGGGCCTTGTTTATCTCTTACTCCAAAAACCGGCACCGCTCGATATCTCCTCGAGTGTTTCGGCTATCTCCAGTTCGTCTTCTGTTTCTAGAGCCACGTCGGCCATCGCGATGATCCCGGCAAGTTCACCGCCTTCTCCGACGACCGGAATACGGCGGACCTGTTTATCGCCCATAAGCCTTATTGCCTCGAATGCAAAATCATCGGGACCGACAGTGAACAGCTCCGTGGTCATCGCTTCTCCGACCGTGGCACCTGGATCTTTGCCTTCGGCGATGCACCGCACGACGATGTCGCGATCCGTGATTATGCCTGTGAGCTTACCGTCATCGACGACCGGAACAGCGCCGATGTCTCCGTCGCGCATAAGTGCTGCGACAGCTTGCAGGGTCATCGCGCGCGTTGCTGTACGCACGCTCTTTGACATTATCTCGCGGCAGCGTTTACGTGCCACTGCGGGTTGGTCGGCCTCGGTCATGGACACATCTCCTTAGAAATATTTTGTTCGAGTGATCGAAATAAAGCAAGCAGTTTGATTTTAGGTCAGGTGAGAAAGCGAACTTGCGAAGGTAAGAGGGCTAGGCGTTTCGTTCCGTAAAGTCGATCATTCGCTGCAGGGCAATGCCGGCGTAATGTTTGGTCTCGTCATCAACGACGATCTCATTGACTACGCTGCCTTCGACCAGGTTTTCGATCGCCCAAGCGAGGTTTGGCGGTGCGATGCGGTACATCGTCGCACACATGCACAGGTCCGGTGCGAGCAGCCGGATCTCCTTATCCGGAAAGCGATCCTGAAGCCTGTTTACGAGGTTGACCTCTGTGCCGATCGCCCATTTTGAGCCGCTCGGTGCATCTTCGACCGTTTTGATAATGAACGATGTCGAACCATTGAGATCACTTATCTCCACCACTTCTCGCGTGCATTCGGGATGCACGAGAACCTGCACACCCGGAATCTTTCCGCGGATCTGATCGACATGCCATGGCTTGAAACGACCGTGAACCGAACAATGGCCCCGCCACAGGATCAGTTTCGCGTCGTGCAGTTCCTGCTCTGTATTACCACCGAGTTCCTCGTGCGGGTTCCACAGTGCCATCTTGTCGAGCGGAATGCCGAATTTTGCTCCCGTGTTACGGCCCAGATGCTGATCCGGAAAGAAGAACATCTTATCGAAATCGCGAAGATACATTTCAAACAGCGGTATCGCATTCGACGATGTGCAGACCACTCCCTCGTTGCGGCCGCAAAACGCTTTGATCGCGGCACTGGAGTTCATATAGGTGATCGGAGCAACGCGCGACTTGAGCACACCGATTTCGCGAAGCTGTTCCCAGGCGTCCTCGACCTGATCGATCGTAGCCATATCCGCCATCGAACATCCTGCACCGAGGTCGGGCAGGATAACACGCTGATCGGGCTTGCCGAGTATGTCAGCCGACTCGGCCATAAAGTGCACACCGCAAAAGATTATGTACTCGGCCTCCGTTTGCGAAGCCATCACCGAAAGCTGGTAAGAGTCGCCTGTTAAGTCTGCATGGCGGATAACGTCGTCCCGCTGGTAATGATGCCCAAGAATGACGACACGCGAGCCAAGCTCGCGGCGGGCCAATTCGATACGCGTATGAACCTCCTCGTCAGCCATGACGAGGTAGTTTTCGATGGCAAGGGTTGTTTCTGTAAGTACCGTCATTTTAATCGTCGTGTCTTATAGGCGATAAAAAAATGATGGCACTTTGACGAGCGTTTAGCAACCAACAATAAATGCGGGCGCTCAGGGGCTGCGTCGTGGGAGAGCTCCGGAATCGACGGTCTTGCCGGCCCGAGAGATAACCTGGAAATGCATCAGGTCCCCGGTGATCTCAACGAGCATGAAATGAAGGTCCTCATCAAAGGCTTTTGCGGTAATCGGTGAGTTTTTCTTCACATCCCCCCTCCGCAGCTTACCGCCGGCGCCTGTGACGAAATAGAAAATGCCATTCTGCGGTTTGATCCGTTCATAAAAATGATCGTGCCCAGTAAAAACCACATCTACGCCGTGCCTGATGAAGATCGGCTCAACTATTCGTCGTATGCTGGAAGATGAACCATGCTTACCGCCCGAGGAATACGGCGGGTGATGAAAGAAGGCTACCTTCCACCTGGACCTGTCTTTGCTAAGTTCTTTCTCTAACCACTCGATCTGACGTTTGTCCATATAATTACTGTTGAGAGCATAGAAGGACACCTCGCCTTTTGTGAATCGATAATATTCCTCACCGTTCATATTGAACAGTTCATAGTGCCTCTGGTTCGACTCGTCATGATTGCCGAGTGAGGCGTAAAATTTAACTCCCTGATCGAGGATCGGACGGTAGGGATCTTCAAACTTCTCCTTGAAATCCACAGGTTTTTCGCTTCCATATAAATTGTCACCCATAAGTAGGACGAACTCATATGGGATCGCTTCCCGGTAGTCGATCATTACCTTCGCCAATTCGAGTTGCTGCCGGCTACCCGAACCCGTATCGCCGATGGCGACAAATTTAACCGAACCTTCTTCGAGCGGTAATGTTACTTTTAGGTCCGAGCTGACCGGTTGGCCGTAAACGATAACGCTCGGATCAGCAGCGAGCCCGCAAACCGTGGCCATTAAGAATAGAGTTAATATTAGCTGTTTCATAACCCCCCTTGTTGCATATCCAGATCTATTCCCCGTCACGGGAGTGCATCCGTCATGAAATCGACGATGAGGGCATTATCACGATCGAGGATCGCGAGGCTATGCCCTATAAAGCGGTATCTGAGCTCCTTCGGAAGCTGCGGAAGTGTCAAAAGCAGGGCGGACGGCATCGCAACCAATTCCTTCGATTCCGGGTAGGCTACGTTGATCTCTAACGGAACACCACTGGTGTCCGCCTCGAGAACCGCCTTTCTTAGTTCGGAAGTTTCAATGTCCGTGAATTCTGTTTCTATGAGCCTTTTGAAAATTTCGGCGGCTGCAGGCGTAAACAAATCGCCGACCCGAGCTGTCGAGCGCGCCGAACGAACCGCCGCGAGAAATACGACCTTGTTGGCGTATATTTCATCCGGAGTTGCGGTGCCGGATACCTTGGGGGCCTTGATTTTTACCTTGTTTCGAAGGGACACATATCGCTGGGCCTTTTTCTCAAATTCAGAAACTATTTTTTTATCGGGCCGTGAGAGGGCAGGTTGGGCTAAAGCAACGGCAGTGCAAAGGGCCGTGAAGATCAGAATTCCGCAAAAACGTCTTACGGTTTTCATACAAATATCTCCTTCTAAAACCCATTTTACAAAACACGGCGGAGACTCGCAACATTTTGCACTTCGACCTTCACTCGAAGTACCCGGTCCATCACGCTCCAACCGAACTAAGAGCTAGATCGGGCCTCTTTTCCTCTACCTTTTCCAGATGCCATTTACTACGAAATAAAAGGACGGGACGGCCCCGGTGGTCACGATACGCATCGGTTTCGTAGAGCTGTTCGCCTCCGTCGAGAGCATCCCAGCCTGCATTGACCCATCGGGCCGCCATATAAGGGAGCATTTCGAGCCTGGTATCAACTCCGTATTCAGCCTTGAGGCGGTATTGGGCGACCTCGAATTGAAGTTCGCCGACCGCTGCCAGGATGGGTTCCTGTGAACCTCCACCGCTGTGTGGATGAAGTATCTGAACAGCGCCTTCCTCTTCCAGCTGCGCAATGCCCTTTTGAAATTTTTTGGCTACTGATGTGTTCACGTTGCGCAGCCTGCCAAACAATTCCGGCGAAAACGACGGAATCGGCGGAAACTCAAGTTTCGGCCCGGTATAGATGGTATCGCTGATCGCAAATGCACCCGGGTTATTGAGTCCAACGACATCGCCCGGAAATGCCTCGTCCATCGACTCGCGTTCACGGGCGAAGACTTTTTGGGGGCGGGTTAGACGTACTTTCTTACCCGTCCTGGCGTTCGTAACATTCATGTCCTTGGTGAACTGGCCTGAACAC
>JBBQGO010000188.1:0-5404 GCA_038323125.1 Pyrinomonadales bacterium | reverse complement strand
GAGGAACTGTTTGGTCGTCAATTCAAAACCCTTCCGACGCTCAACTTCTGATTATGGCGAGGGAAAGTTTCCGTGAGGGAGCATATGGTGATGCAGCGAGGTTTTTAGATTCTATCCAACAAAGTGAAAACTTACCTCGTTCGGCGATCAACCTTAAAGTTCTTGTGACGAAAAGAGCGGAGGGGAACGTCCCAGAGTAGCCACTAAGGGCAGTACTGTGTGAGATAGCTATTTGGAGGAAACATGAAGTTAAAGCGATTCCGATATTACGTCGTCACGATCTTGTTCATGATCGTTCCGGCAATCGCTCAGCATCATGATATGTCGCCGGCTAATCAAAAGCCGGCGGCAGATGAGAATCTCGGTGAGATCTCATTCCCAACCTCAGGCCCAGCCGAGGCACAAAAACACTTCCTCCGCGGCGTTCTGCTGCTTCACAGCTTTGAGTACAGCCGCGCCAAAACGGCTTTCGCAGAAGCGAGCCGGATCGCTCCGGGGTTTGCAATGGCTTACTGGGGTGAGGCGATGACTCACAATCACCCGATCTGGGCGGAACAGGACCGTGACGCAGCTCTAGCTGTTTTAAAGAGACTTGCCCCGACGAGCGGTGAGAGAGAGGCAAAAGCCCCGACGACGCGTGAAAAGCTATATCTGGCGGCGATAGAGAAGTTGTACGGCGAAGGCGAAAAGGTGCAGAGAGACGCAGCTTATAGTGCGGCCCTATACGAATTGGCATCTCGTTATCCTGATGATATTGAGGCACGGGCATTTTACTCTCTATCGCTGATCGGACTTACCGGCACAACTCGAAATACGGAGAATTACATGCGGGCGGCGGGCGTTGCCGAAGAATTGTTCACGATCAACCGCAACCACCCCGGAGCACTGCACTATCTCATACATGCTTACGACGACCCTGTTCACGCACCTCTGGGCTTGCGGGCTGCCCGCTTGTATGGAACGGTGGCAAAAGGGGCGTCACATGCCCAACACATGCCCTCACATATCTTCTTCGCACTCGGCATGTGGGACGACGCCATCCCGGCAAACATCGCTTCAATGAAAACTGCACGTGACGGCGGACAAAACGGCTATCACCCTCTGCATTGGCTTGCTCACGCTTACCTGCAGATTGGTAAAACGGACGAAGCCGAAAAGCTGATAGCGATCGTCGAAAATGATGTGAAAAGTGATGCGTTCAAATCCGCCCGCCGCAACCTTGCAGCGGTGCGTGCGACCTGGTTGGTCGAGACCCAGGGACGCGACCTGTCAAAAATGCTGGAGCCGACCGATCCTTTAAACAATTTAACGGCCGAATTTGCTAAATTTGAAATGGCGCTCGGCCTGGAGCATGTTCGCCGTAACGACATTTCCTCTGCCAGGAAAGCACTCGATCGGGTCAAGGCTGCTGGTGCGGGCTCGTTGATGGAGCGAATGCTTGATGCTGCGATCGAGTTTGCCACAGGGAATAAGGACGCAGCCATTCGTAAGGCGGTCGAAACTGGCGAGGCCGAGGACAAGATGATCTTTGAATATGGCCCACCGCCAATGGTAAAACCCGCTTGGGAGTACGCCGGGGAACTTTATTTAAAGATGGGACGCTCAAAGGACGCTCTCGACGCTTTTCAGCGAGTACTAAAGGTCTATCCAAATCGTCGGCTTTCAAACGAAGGCGTGCAGGCGGCAAAGGCTCTGCCTGTCCGTGCGGACAAATGATAAAAATGAAGATCGTGATCGTTATAACCTTGGTCTGTATTGCCGCTTTTTCGACTTTCGGTCAGAGCGCTTCGACTACGCCAAAGGATGTCGAACCTCCATTTCTCATGGAGATCACGGATATTTTCGCCATTTCCGGTATCGGGACCATGGTAACCGGCAAGATCGAGCGGGGAACGATACGAACCGGCGAACGTATCGAGATCGTCGGTTTCAAACACGTCAATATAACAACAGTCACTATGGTGACCATTAATGGCAGGACGGTTCCTGCGGCCGCCTCAGGAAGTGAAGTAAGCCTCGTACTAAAAGGCGTCTCACGAGACAACCTTGTTCGTGGGCAGTTGATCGTAAAGCCTGGATCGCTCAAGGCCGTGACAACGTACGAGGCAACGATTCATATGTTTGCATCGCACGAACGCGGACGAAATACCCCGATAGCCACCGGATACCGGCCGCAGATCGTTTTCCGCACTGTTCCATTCTCAGCCCTGGTTACTCTACCTCCCGAGAAACCCACGGCTGCCCCTGGCACCAAAGACCTTAAAGTCACGATCGAACTTACGGCAAGTGCCGGCATTGAAATTAATTCAAAATTCAGCATCCGTGACTCCGGCCGAGAGGTTGGGAACGGTGTCGTGACCGCAATATTGCCCTAGAGGATCAACGTTATGAGATCTGTTAGCCGCTTGATCGCACTTCTGGTTGCGGTACCGATCCTCAGCCTCGGCCTTAGCACCTCGTTGTGGGCACAGATCGTACCCTGCGCCCAAACTAAGATCACTACTCGCCCCCTGAACGGTGAATACGGTGGCTTCGGTCCTTTTACGGTCACTCACCAGAGCATCCAACACCCGGATCCAAGCGTTCCGGCACCGGTTTCTGTCTTTCTTCCCAGTTCCGCTTCGACGACAAATCGGCTCCCGGTTATTTTCTTCGCACACGGCTTTGGCGGCTTTCAATATGAGGTTTACGAAGCGCTTTTGCGGCAGCTCGCCGGCAATGGCTATATAGTTGTGTTTGCGCCGTATACCTCCAATTTGGCAACGAGCAATATTATTCGTTACGAACAGATGTGGTCCGGTTTTCAGGTAGGGGTGAGCCAATTCAGCGATGTCATGGATCTGACGCGGATCGGATTTGCGGGCCACTCGTATGGCGCCGGCGCCGTGCCCGAATTAACCCGGCGTGGGGTTGCCTCAGGTTGGGGTTCGAACGGCTTGTTTATGTTCGTCATGGCGGCATGGTATTCGTGGGGTACTGGTTATGAGCAGATACCGGCCTCAGCCAAGCTCGTGGTACAGGTCTATTGGGACGACGAAACAAATCAACATCTAATCTCCCAGCGAGACATTTGGGAACGATTACCGCAAGTAACCGAACGGCGATGGCAGGTCATTCGCGATGCAGCAACTACTTGCAAGCTTGCAGCGCGTCATGGCGTGCCTGTCACTTTTAATCCATCAGACTCGAGCGGAGCGGGATCGGTAAACGCACACGATCACTGGGGTGTGTGGCGAAGGATCCACGCACTTGCCGATTATACTTTTACTGGCGAGCAAACGGCACGGCCTATCGCATTTGGCGACGATACACGAATGGGTAATTGGCGATTGTACGTAATGCGCCCTGTAACACCGATCGAGCCGTATCTTGCTCCTGTACTCAATAGCAGCATCAGCCCAACATTTACTTGGGCAAACAAGTGCTTTTTTGCATTGGGCTCGCCCTGCCCCTAAGTATAATTGGCGTATGTGTAGAAATATTAAGACCCTTTTCAATTTTGACCCGCCGGCGACGACCGATGAGGTCATGGCTTCGTCGCTGCAGTTTGTAAGAAAGCTGTCGGGATTTAACAAACCTTCCAAGGCGAACGAAGAAGCCTTTAACCTGGCGGTTGAGCGAGTTTCATCGGCTGCCCAGGAGCTTTTGAATTCGCTCGTTACGACTGCGGAGCCCAAGAATCAAGAAATCGAAGCGGCGAGAGTAAAGGAACGCTCGGCCGCGCGGTTCGCATCTTAATCAAGATGGACATACCGATAGCCAAGCCATTAATTTTTCCAAAGGGTGTGCGGTTTCCCCGAAAGAACGAATTGCCTCCTGGCAATGAAGAAGGTTTGGAACGAATCAGCCGAGCAAATATCGTCACTGGCTATATTAGGGACGACGAAGGCGGAGCCGGCTTCAAATCCTATTTCGAAGCTAATGTTCACGCCCCGAATGTGTTCGAGGTTTTTCGCGAATTGGCCGAGTCATTATTGCCAGACATAGCCGCGCCCATCCTTGGGCTTGAGGATGAAGATCCGGTATTCGGACCTTATACTACCCGTGATGAGGCACTAACAGTATTTCAACCTCACATTGATGCGCTTCAAAATGACGGGTTTCTTGAGTTCGGCATCATCTTCGCCTCCGACGACAAAATTGAAGAGATCTACGTGAAGGCGTCAAAGTATTTACAGATCTGGACCAATCAACCAGAAATCGTTTCTGCTGTTCTAATCCGAAATAGTATTCCCAGGTCCCGGACTCTGGAATTTATCGATGAGTACCCTATGGTCAGTTTGAGTCTGGACCCTGGCGGCAACGCGCATTGGCCATCCGTGACTGAGGCTATCAAGACTGCTTTCGACTCCTTACCCGCGGCCCCGACGCCAAATGTTAACTAACTCATGAGTGCAATTACTAAAGAACTGAAGTTTATCGCCACACCCGCAAAAGGCGAGGTGTCTGCCTTGTTGATGCGTCCCGCGGACGCGACCCACCTGCTTGTCTTTGGGCACGGTGCAAGCACTAATATGCGGCATACCAATATCGAGACGATCGCCAGCAGCCTAGCCGATGTGGGTATCGCGACCCTTCGTTACAATTTTCCATACTCAGAAAAGGGCCGCGGACGAGACTCTAAAGATACATGTACCGCGACGATACGTTCTGCGGTTGCGGCAGCTCACGATCATGCACCAGACCTCACGCTTCTTGCCGGTGGATTTTCATTTGGCGGGCGAATGACGACAACGGCTGCATCAGAAGCCCCGCTGGATGGTGTCCAGATTCTCGTACTTTACTCGTTCCCTCTTCACATGCCAGGTAAACCCGAAATCAAACGTGCAGACCATCTAAAATTGGTGTCCGTTCCGATGCTCTTCTTGAGCGGAACGCGAGACTCGCTTAACGATCTTTCGCTTTTTCAACCG
This sequence comes from Pyrinomonadales bacterium, assembly GCA_038323125.1. Taxonomy (GTDB): domain Bacteria; phylum Acidobacteriota; class Blastocatellia; order Pyrinomonadales; family Pyrinomonadaceae; genus OLB17. The sequence continues at coordinate 491 of JBBQGO010000188.1, read as the reverse complement.
GTCGTTGAACAACTTGGCAGCCAGGCAACCCTCCACTTGCTTGAGACGGCGGATCATAGTTTTAACATCCTGAAACGCACACGAACGAGTGAAGAAAATGTCTTCGATGAGGCATCGCGCGTCGTCCGTGATTACGTCTCCGACAAACCGCCGCACTTCATGTAGTTAGTCGTTCCTTAAAAAGTATATAACTACCATAGTTGGTATAGGTTAAGGCGGGAAATTGGTAAAATAGTTTGCAGGGTTTAGGTAAGAATCTTTAATTTTCCGGCAAATTATATGATTGGGAAAACGCGGAATGTGGGGCAGAAGCATATGTTTTTGCCAAATTTAGTGGAGTTGGTGAATCCCGAACACGAGCTGAGTCTGTTAGCGGGCAAGCTTGATTGGGACGGAATTGAGAGTGGATTTGCATCGCTGTATTCGGATGTCGGATGTCCGGCGAAGCCGATACGGCTGATGGTCGGGCTGCTGATATTGAAGCAGATGTA
>JBBQGO010000187.1:0-5408 GCA_038323125.1 Pyrinomonadales bacterium | reverse complement strand
GCCATTTTAAGGAGTTTTACAACAGAAATGAAAAAAATTAGTTTATTCGCATTTAGTTTTATGTTTGCGGCACTGTTTGCCGTGTCCGGGTTTTCCCAGGGTGCGGCACAGCCGGGTGCCGGTAAGATCGGGTGGATCGAGAGTGCCGCGTTTGGCGACGAGAAAGCCGGCATTACGCGATACATTAATGCCCTCAAGGCCCTTGACCAGGAGATGAAACCGCGTGCAGCCGAACTGCAGGCCATGCAGACCAAAATAAGGACGATCTCGGCCGATCTCGAGAAAATGCAGAGCAATCCGGCGGTCCCCGTTGACCAAAAAGCGGCTGCGGCAAAGCAGTACGACGGGCAGCGTCTGCAAAGTGAACTGGAATTCAAGCAAAAAGAGGCTCAGGCCGCATACGCCTGGCGACGAGAGGAGCTGCTTGCTCCGATCTCCGGTGCGATCTTTCAGTCACTGCAGGAATACGCCAAAACCAAGGGGTATACTGTTGTCCTCGACATAAGCACTATCGGAAATGCCGATCAACCCAGCCCGATCCTCGTGTTGGACCCGTCCGCGAATATCACGCGCGACTTCATCACGTACTATAACGGACGAGCGACCGCGACGAACACGCCAACCAGATAAGGGGCGGTTAGCCTTTAGATCAATAAGCCGGCGAAATTGCATTTTGCCGGCTTTTGTCTTATAAATTCCATTACCCCATGTTCTATGCCCATCCTTGATTCAATAGCGATCCAGAAAATACTTCCGCACCGCTATCCTTTCCTGTTCGTTGATAGGATCATCGAGCTGGAGCCGAGGGTGCGGATCGTCGGTATAAAGCAGGTGACGGTGAACGAAGATTTCTTTGCCGGGCACTTTCCTGGTGTGCCCGTTATGCCGGGGGTTTTACAGATCGAGGCCTTGGCTCAGGTCGGAGCTATTCTGGTACTGAGGGAATTCGAAGATCGCCACAGCAAGATCCCGTTCTTTAGCGGGATCGAAAAGGCTAAATTTCGAAGGCCGGTCGTGCCGGGAGATACGCTGAGGTTGGAAGTGACGGCGCTTCGTGTGGGTAGTAAGGTTCAAAAGATGCGCGGTGTCGCAACAGTGGATGGCCAGGTGACCGCCGAGGCAGAGATCATGTGCATCATTGCTGACCGTCCAGAGGAGAATAAAAAATGAACGCTGAACAAATGCAGGCATTTCTTAATGAGAATTTCTACTATATAGTGCTGGCCGGCGTTGGTATCGGCCTGGTGTTAGGCTTGGCGCCATTGCTTCTAGGTCTTAGAAGAAACAAGCGTAATCTGGGCATCGCGGGATTCCTCCTTTCAGGTATAGTCGGAGGCTTCTCTCCTCTATTGAGTATCGTTGCCGCCGCCATTTTCACATTCCTGGTCCTTCGAAAAGCGCCTGAGCCGACGACTCCTGAAGCCGACGACAACGATCTAAGCAAAGTGTCCGGTTAGCTTCTCTTTCACATGTCACCTTTGATCCACGAAACGGCGATCGTCAGCCCCAGTGCGCTGATCGGCGAAGATTGCCATATTGGGCCTTTTTCCGTCGTTGGAGACGAGGTCGAACTTGGAGATCGCGTTCGCCTCGATTCGCATGTAGTGATCGATGGCAAGACTTCGATCGGGGCAGACACGCGGATCTTTCCATTCGCGTCGATCGGCCTCGCACCGCAGGACCTTAAATACGCCAACGAACCGACCGCAACTCAAATTGGCGATCGAAACCAGATCCGCGAGTTCGTGACGATTCACAGGGGCACGGCAGGCGGCGGCGGCCTGACGCGGATCGGCGACGACAACCTACTGATGGCCCAAGCCCACGTCGCCCATGATTGCCGTATCGGCAACGAGGTGATCATGGCCAACGCCGCCACCCTCGCCGGCCATGTCGAGATCGCGGACAGGGCAAGCGTCGGGGCCTATTCAGGCGTTCATCAGTTTTGCCGGATCGGCGTTGAGGCCTTTGTCGGCGGATATTCGGTCGTCGTTAAAGACGCGATGCCCTACGCGATAATCCAGGGCAATCATGCAAAATGTTTTGGGCTGAACAGGCTGGGAATGAAGCGTCGCGGTTATAGCAAGGAGACGATCGACCATCTTAACCATGCGTTTCGCTTATTGTTATCGTCAAAGATGAATACGACTCAAGCCGTCGAGCGGATCCGCCTCGAGATCGTGGGATGCGAGGAAGTAGACCTGGTCACGGAGTTTATCGACACCTCTAAACGCGGCGTTGTTAAATAGGATTTTCAGTAATGGCCTCAGATCCGGATATTCTTGGTGAGTTTGGTAAACGCATTCAGCGTTGCTACGGCTGCTTTATTGCTTATCACCTAAAGGATATGTACCTAGGTGAAGACGTCACATTCTTTTGCGAGCACTGCAAGGACGATTCGATGTTTCACTTCGACGAGTTTTCGAAATTGCTCGATGCGGCCAAGCTTAACGAAGCCCCAGGCGAACATCACCACTAATAAACACCGCCCTCGGCCTTTCGCTTTTCCACCTTTGACGATATTCCTTTAAAATCGAGAGGTGGCCCAGAATAAAAAGGATAACAAGGAGTCCCTAACCGGCCTCGCCCGCGAGCTTGGGCGACTAACCCCCGACAAAAAGCGGGCGGCCCTCGAGATCAGCACCGCTCTTGCGGGTGTGTCGCTGCGCGTCAGCCGCCAGTTTGTGGAGGCAGCTCCGGAAGCTGCGAAGGTCCTCTCAGCGGACGACCTTCGGCACTGGGGTGAACTCGGGCGGCGAGTCGCAATGGGCAACGCTGAACTTGGGGTCCGGTTCTTTGCCGACGGCGTCGATGACCTGGTTCGTGTACCCGAGCGGGCAAGGGCCGATGTTTTTGAAATATGCACCCGCCAACTGGTTCTGTCCAGTTCCGTTGCTCTTGAGACCTTTCGCACCCTGCCCCAGATTGCCCGTGAGGTGGATGACGACGAGCTGCTGGCCCATATCCTGAAGCTCACAGTTGAGATCGCCAGCCGGTCGGCGAAACACAGCTCTGAATTCCTCGGCCACGCCCCGGCGGTCGCCAAGGCACTCGCGAGTTTCGGCCAGGAAAAAGGCGATGTTACCGATGCCGTCATTTCGTTGTCATCACTCTTTGCAAACAGAACGGGAGGCATGACGGCCGAGCTGTGGGCGGGATTGCCGAAAGCGATCGAAAAGCTGACCGCTCCGAATGCGATCACCCTTCTAAACACGGCTTCTGAGTTTCTCGAGTTGGGCGGCAGCGTTACGCTCCATATGGTCTCATCCGGCAGCGATCTTCTGGACGGTGCCGAAGAGGCGTTTGAGGATTGGTGCTTAGTAGTAAGGTCGATCGCCGCATACGGCAATGCCGTGCTGATCTCTTTTCTTCGGGCGACACCGAAATTTATGGGTTCTTTTAAGGGCAGGAAGAATGGTGCGCCGATCGGCGACATTTGCCGCGTTCTGCAACTCATCGCCCGGATCGCAGAAACCGATGCTGAAAGTGCCCTCGCGGCATTTAAGTCGAGTTCCGGGGCATTGAGACAAAATTCGATCGGTCAATTTGAAGAATGGGTTACGAGCGGGATCCATGATCGCAAAGATGACTCGGCGAAGGCCCGGCGCAGCTATTTCGCTCTTGAGACACGTGCTTCCAACGAACGCCTAAACGAGACACGCTCCGGATTGCCGCTTGAGCGAGTTCAGAGCGTCTTACGGATGTACGTCGAGGCGTTGACAGGCAAGGAGGTTGAAGTAGCACCGCTCTCGGCTATGCCTCAGGAATCCCGCATCGGAGATGGCAAGTCGATCTATCTACCTGGTGCTGTTTCGGAGTTCGATGACGAGGAAAAGAACTTTCGATTATACAAAGTGCTCGCTGCTCACGGTGCCGGGCAGATCGAGTTTGGGACGTTCCAACGCGATACGCCTGAGTTAAAGGCTGCGTTCACTGAACTGTCGGAACTCTATTCGGCGTCGGCGGACGACATCGATGCTTTCTCTCTGGGCGGGTATATCGAGGACGTCCAAAATGCCCAGAAAGCCCTTTCTGAACGTGAGATTAAGGCCGACATAAGCAACCGTCGCAAAGAGTTTCCCAAGGGATCAGACTACCGAGCGGTGCTCTCCGCCTTTCCCGAGCCGCGCCTTGCACGCAAGATCTTCGGAACAATGGAAAATGCCCGGATAGACAATCATCTGCGGCACACCTACCGCGGGCTGCGAAAGGACCTTAACCTTATGAGGTCCTTCCTTGCCGGTAATCGGCCATACATATTCGACCTGCCGCTGCATCAGGTGCCGTCCGAGCTGCTCTTTCAGATCACACTCTGCGGCGGGGCGACTGATGACGCCCGGCAATTCTATGATCAGATCGTTTCTGAGATCGAAACTGTTATCGAATCGTACTTAACGATGGATGACGCGACGGTTGCAGATTCCCTGATGGCAACGAGCCGTGTTTACACCTTGTTTCAAAACATCTCCGCGGAACAGCAGCAGCAAACGGAGTCGAACGAAACGGATGAAACCGGCAAATTTGCATACGACAATAAAGAGGCTGCCGAGGGTGTCGTCGAAGCCGAGACGCGGCGGGAGCCAAAACGAACCGAGGACGTTCGCGAACTTTTCAATGCCTGGAATGACCCGGATGACGAGGGTGAACCCGATGACCTGCAGGGCGGCGAGGCATGGTCCCATAACGAGATGCCCGAACAGCAGCTCGAGGCGGATGATGTCTCATTTGCTTACGACGAATGGGACAGGGAACTCAACGATTACAGGGTGGGCTGGAGCCGTGTGATCGAAAAAAAGGTAAAACAGGGCGATCGAACTTTTGTTGAGATCGCCAGGTCCCGCTATCGCGGGGTTATCTCGTCCATTCGTCATCAGTTTCAGTTAATGAAGCCCGAAAACCTGACCCGCATCAACCGGGAACTCGATGGCGAAGACTATGACCTGAACGCCCTCGTCGACTTTGTCATCGACCGCCGGGCTGACGGGCGGCAGTCCGAGAATATTTACACAAAACGCCTGCGTAAACAGCGCGATGTTGCGGTTTCGATACTTCTCGATCAGTCATCGTCTACCGCGCGCACGATAACCCGGAATCCGCTGCAGCCCTATACGCACCCCGGCCGCCGAATCATAGAGATCGAAAAGGAAGGACTCGTACTGATGAGCGAAGCGCTCGAAGCCGTCGGCGATGTTTACTCGATCAACGGGTTTACGAGCGAGGGCCGTCGCAACGTCAAATTTTATGTAGTTAAGGATTTTGGCGAGAAATATTCCGACGACACCGAGCGGCGCATCGGCGGCATTACATTCCAAAACAACACGCGTCTCGGCGCCGCCATCCGTCACGCCGCCGCGAAATTGTTAAAGCAGGAGGCGCGAACCAAACTGCTCATAATCCTCACCGACGGC
>JBBQGO010000186.1:0-5413 GCA_038323125.1 Pyrinomonadales bacterium | reverse complement strand
ATCTGGTGTCCCAAGCGTTTTGTCAGGGCCCATGGTTCTTACGGTAAGGACGTTCCGCGTTTTGTTTATGGTAAACACGGGTACGTACTCGTTACCCCACGGATCTCTCATATCAGACATTCGCAACCCGGCCGCTGACTGTATTCGCTGGAGAGAACCAATATCTGTTGGGTGATCGAGATCTGAGTTGTATTGGGCCTCGAGTGCCGCCCGGACGGGTGCCAACTGCCTGTTGGCGGATTCCATAAAAAGCACACTGGCCTCGGCGTCACGTCTACCGCTGTGGTAGACGGAGGGGTAGTACCATTTAGTGGCCAACATCGCCTCGGCCACGACCTGCAATTCGTCGGAAACGGTACGCGACATATCGAGGCCGTTCAGATCTCGGAGGCTGATGTCGCCCACCCACTTGGTATAGCCCAATAACCTTCCGACGCTGTTAAAGTATCCGCCAAACTCCGAATCGGTTCGGGCACGTTCCTCTATGGCTTTATCAAATATGCCAAGGCCAATGGCGCTTTGCGCTGGTTTGCGTCTTCCGTCAAGAACAGAGAACCTTATGGTGGCCTCCTCCGCCGGCTTGTATTGGTCTTTTGAGAATCGAGCGTCAAGTACGAGATTCTGCTGTTCCGGAAAGATCACTCCGCAGTTACCTGAAATTGGCCGGGCCCAGCGGCTTGGCTCCCTGTCACCGTAAGCAAAGATAGCAAGGTCGCCTCGGAATGATTCGTTGTAAGGAATACTCAGGTTGGCCTTACCGTCGCGTAGCGAGACTATATTTGAGATAAGCGCGGCTCCGTCTTTTACTACGTCGATGTACAGGGGGCCGGATTGCTGGCTTGAGAGAAGGGTGACCTCAACGGTGTCCCCCGGCTTATAGATCGTCTTATCGGTGCTGACATGGATCACATCCTGAGATTCTAGATCGATCGACTCCTCAAACGTTCCACTCAGGCCTTTGCTGTCCCTTGCTGCCAGGACCATATTGTACGAGCTTTCGCCAAGAGCGTGGTCCGGCAATCCGGTCGACAGTTTTCCGACACCGAGCGAGTTCGTCTTGAACCTCGCTACAGTGCCCGTTTTGCTTCTCAGCTCAACATCGCACGAAGCTGCCGTGCCATCCGCATAAAAACTGATTATATAACCCGTCAAAGGAAGTGTCCGATGTACCGCTGCGGAACGATGAAAGTATAGGTGGATCGGTTCTTTTGTGAGCCTGATGTCGAATCGCCGCTGTTCCGTTCGGTTTGTTGACGGGTCAGTAAAGTATGCACAGAACGTAAGGTCTTGAAATCGTTTCCATTCGTGATGCTGCAACTCTGCAATATGCTTCTTAAGATCGAACACGGCGACATATTTTCCTGATTCGTCTGCATCCCCAGCGACCGAGGCGCCTTCTTCGATATCATACTTTTGGTCATCGTAGTTCCATCTCCGCTCGTTTTCCTGTACAACCCGGATCTTTCCATGGGTGACTGGCTTGCCAAATAAATAGTCAGCGTTGATCGTTATACGGGCTTTGGCATCTGTCGGCAGGTAATAGCTCTTGTCAGGCTTAGCGGCAACGGTGAAATTAGGAAGATCATATCGGGAAACTTTGAACCGGAGCTGGTTTTGGTCGCCTTCACCGGAACCAGCTTTGACGGTATAGGAACCCAATTTTGCGTTCTCAGGGATCTGCCAGGTTACTGAAGCGATACCATATTCGGACGTTTTAAGTGTCTGGCGAAAAACAACATCGTAACCTTCGTCCTCGATCGTAAATTCGACCTCCTGATCAGCCATGACAGTGTTCTGAGCATCGAGAAATAGGCCGCGAACGCTGAACGTTTGCCCAGGCTGATATAGCGGCTTGTCCGCGGTCAAAATCGCCGAACCTCGATTTAGATAATCCTCGAAATCCTCCTCGATCACTCTGACAACCCCGTTCTTGCGGCCTGTTATTGTAAGTTCTCCGTCCGAAGCTAACGAAACACCAGCCGGAATATTTACATTGATGATCGCAAAACCGTCGCTGCCGGTTTTTCCGGTGACCGTCGACTTCAATTCATCATCATCATCACCGGACTCCGTCGCAAGGTCCATTTTAAGATCTAGGGTGATAGCCACACCTTTGACGGCCTTTTGAGTAAAAGGGTTGAGCGAGCGCACGCGCACTCTCAGCGGGTGTCCGGGCACGACACGTTCAAACATCGCTGCTCGTAGTTCGAAATCCTCGGAAAAGAGCTGAGAAAGCGATGCGACACCTTCTGTGGCTCCGACACGGTACCGAAGCCTGTACCATCCGATCTCATCACTGGCCTTTTTCATCAGATCTCCGAGGGGAAGAGAGAATCTATACCGCTTCTTTCCGGAGTGTATCTTCACGTTCAGCGAAACTGCCGCGTGTGATACTCCCTGCGGATCGAGGATGGCAAAGTCAACTGTCTCCACTTCAGATCTCCCTTCATGTTGTATAGCAAGGGAGATCTCGGCAATGTCATTCTTAATGATGAGGGTAGATTCTGACTCGATCACCGTCTGTCCGATCGCTGAAAAACCACACGCTGATAGCACCACGAAGAGCTGCAAAAGCCTCACGCACATCTGGATTACCTCTATATTGACAGAGTTTAAGTTGTTCTTTTGAACTCGCACTTGAGATGCAGCGACATTTTGATTTGGTTGCTTTTAGGCATCTGAAAGCAAATCGCCTGTACCGGTTGCTTCGATCAGATCGCTCACCCATTCGGCGCGGGCGTCCCATGTGCCTTCTTTGACGGCGGCCTGACGGGCTTGGGCCTTGGCCGGGCTTTTTTCGTTTAGGGCGTCGTCGATCAGGGTTATGAATTCGTCGCGTGTGCGGGCGATGCGAAGGACGTCGCTCATTGGTTCATATTCCGGCAGGGGCGAGATGACGACGGGCTTTCCGGTCGCCAGGTATTCGCGGACCTTTATTGCCGAGCCATAGCTCGTGAAGGCATGCCCGGTTTCCCACGGCAGTACGCACACATCAAAGCCGGCTGCGTAGCGCGGCAAGTCATCGTATGGCACGGGCGGGATGAAGTGCACGTTTGCCAGATCCGCCAGGTCTGTCCCGCGGGCGAGATTGCCGACAAAGATCCAGTGCCATTCGGGACGCTCGGCCGATGCTCGCCTTATCAGTTCCCTGTCCATCAGCCACGGCTCGATGGCGCCGAAATAACCTAGTCGAGGACGCGGTATCGCAGCGACCTCGCCCGCGGGGTCGAGTTCCGCGACACGCGACCAGTGCTCAAAATCAACGGCCTGTTCGAGCAGGTATGACTTTTCGAGGCCAGTGATGGCCTCCGCTAAAAGCTTTCGGCCGGAATAGAGGACGATATCGGCTTTGTCGATCGCGTATTCGTGAAGCCTGCGTATCGTTTCGGGATTTACAGCATGGTCCTCGGAGTTTGCGTCGTACTTGTCCGAGACCTGGTAAACAACGCACGATTCGCCGAGTTTGCCGATCATGTTGGCGGCAGTTGGTATCGCGATCCAAAGGATCGGAGCCGTCAATCCTCTTCGCCGGGCAAGGGCGCCGATCTGGAGCTGAAGCAAATGTTGGTTGATCGAACGTGCGGCCGCGTTACCGTGAAATGGGAGGGTCGCGGGTGAGACCACCGTTATGCCCTCGGGCGTTTCGCGGGCGAGGCGGGCGTAGCTTTTCAACTTGCGGCCGATCTTTGGCAGCAGGTCTTTGTTGGCAAGCGACGGCAGGCCCATCGAGATCGAATTGACAAAGACCACCTTATTCCCGGCACGCGCAAACCGCCGCATCAGGTGATTTTTCGAGTGCGGGTGGTGATACCACCAATCCTCACCGCCAAAGCAGATAATGGAACGGTTTGTCAGCATTTTTTAAGAGGTCGATTCGCCGGTGATCGCCTCCAGATAGTTTTCCAGATTTCGTTTGGCTTCGTTCCGAAAGGCGGCGGCCCAGGTTTTTGTATCGACGCTTGCTTCACCGCTCAGCACCGCGCTCAGATGGTCATACAGCCCGTCGACATCACCAAACTTATAGATTAGCATCCCGCGCGTTTCTCCGGTATTGGTCGCTATGACGGGCAAGCCGCTCCAGATAGCCTCGACGCGCGACAGGCCGTAGCTCTCGTGTTCGAAGGCCCGGATAAATACCTCGCATTCGGCCAACAGACGCTGCATATAGGTATGGGGAACGTTCGACGCAACATCGATCCAGTCGCGGCCCTTCAGGACCTTTTCGCGGCAGCCATCTTCACCGCCAATACCGCCATCGACGAGCAATAGGCCTATATCCTCACCCGACCTTTCGCGCAGCCGCTCGACCACCGCCGCGACCTGGTCAAAACCATATGTCGGCATAAAAGCGCCTATCGAACAGACTCGCCTCGCGTGCCGCGACAAATTCGCGATCGTTTTTGAAAGGCCGTCGTCAGGCAGACCGGCCGACCGATCCACGGGCTGCGGCAGCAATGTCGGAATAGTTGTCACTTCGCCCTTATAGAGCGCAGTTTCGACAAACCACGTCGCGAGTTCGCTGCTTGCGACGATTAGTTCGTCTACATTATTTACCGCGGCCCTGAACAGGGCCTTCTCAATGGCCGAAAACCTTTCATAACGCGAGGGCAGTGAACCGTCGTGAACGATCTTTACCGAGTGAAAGCGAAGTATCGTTTTGGCGGCCAGCCATGGCGGCAAAAGTACGGCATTTGGATACTCGACGTGAAAATGTGTCGAGTCGGCGATCCGTGACCGCATGCCCTGACGCATCATCAGGCGAATATGGGCGAGGCGTCGATGATCGAGATACCGGGCGGCGTCACCGCAGCTATCGTTCGGCCGACCGCTATATGACCACACCTCAAAGCCCCGGTCGATCGCCGACCCGCACAATATACTCATAAAGGCCGAAACACCGCCATAGGGCGGCGGCAGAGGGCCGAAGAGTATTGCTTTTTGCTTTTTTACCATCTGGATCGAGCGACAAAACTACGCCCCTCGGCAAATCTCAGCAACAGCACATCCGCAATAGCCTGCCCCGTCTCGCGGCGAAAATAAATGAGGGTCAGAATGAACATCATTGCGTAAGCTATCGACGAGACCGCAGCGGCCCCTAACGCCCCATATAGAGGTATCAGCCAGACGTTGAGAGCAATACTCAGTATAAGGGTCGCGATCCAGAAATACGGCAACGGGCGAAACGTACCGGCACCCACGAGGTGCTGCGACAACATCATTTGCAGTCCCATCAACAGCGCTCCCGGCAGCAGAACGAGGAACTGAAGCGTCGCCGGCGCGAACGCGTCGCCGTAAATGAATGGAAGTGTAAAGGCCATCGGTATCGACAGTATGCACAGGATCAATTGGATCGCCGCAGTGTGCCTTACGACCTTTGCGGTGAAAGGGCCGGGATCGGTTTCCATGCCCGCAA
>JBBQGO010000185.1:0-5414 GCA_038323125.1 Pyrinomonadales bacterium | reverse complement strand
CGGGCCATCCTGCAATACCGCGCGGACAGTAGCCTGACTTGTTTCGATCAGAACAGCTCGTCCATCGCCTGCTCTAAGTTACGGACCCCAACAACTCTGATTCCCAACAACTTTTCAAGCCCCTTTTTATTGGATTCCGGCAGGATCAGCTTTTTAAAGCCTAACGTTTGAGCTTCGCGAGCGCGCGATTGAGCCTGCAGCACGCCGCGGACCTCGCCCGTAAGTCCGACCTCACCGAAAACTGCGGTTTCGGGCGGTACCTGCAAGTTGCGAAAGCTGGATGCTATAGCGGCAACGATGCCGAGATCGGCGGCCGGCTCGTCAACCTCCATCCCGCCGGCGATGTTAACGAAAACATCGTCACCGGCCAGTTGAAAACCCACACGCTTTTCCAACACAGCGATCAGAAGGGAAGTGCGATTGTGGTCAAATCCCTGCGTCATCCGGCGTCCTGTGCCAAACTTTGTCCCGCTGACCAAAGCCTGTACCTCGACGAGCATCGGCCTCGTTCCCTCCATACAAATGGTGACAACCGAGCCGGTTGCGTTCTCAGGACGCTCTTGAAGAAAGAGTTCCGATGGATTGCTGACGGGTACAAGTCCGGTATTCGTCATTTCAAAAACACCGATCTCGTTGGCAGCCCCAAAGCGATTTTTGGTTGCTCGTATTATTCGGTGATTGTGGTGTCGATCGCCCTCAAAATAAAGCACGGTATCAACAATATGTTCGAGCGTCTTGGGGCCGGCGATCGAGCCTTCCTTTGTGACGTGGCCGGTTAAGAATACCGGTGTGGCGGTCTGCTTGGCGAACATCATGAACTGGGCGGCGACGTCGCGGACCTGCGAGACGCTGCCCGGCGCAGATTCGATCTGGTCGCTGAAAACAGTCTGGATCGAATCGACGATAACGAAATCAGGCCTTAGCTTGTCAGTTTCGGCCATTATGGACTGGAGATTGGTTTCCGGCAGCAGGAAAAGGTGTTTGGCGTCGACCCCTAGGCGCTCACCGCGCATCTTTATTTGTCTTTCTGATTCCTCGCCGGATATATAAAGCACTTTCGCACCGTTTCGCCCCAGCTTGTCCGCCATCTGGAGGACGATCGTGGACTTTCCGATACCCGGGGGCCCTCCGATCAGAACCAGCGAACCCGCAACTATTCCGCCGCCGAGGACTCGGTCGAGTTCTGCGATGCCTGATGCCGTGCGAGCATCGTCCTGCGACTCGATCTTGCCGTATTCGATCGGTGTTGTCTCACGGTACCTGGCAGGTAAACCGCCGGCTGTGGCAGTCCTTGCCTCGGGCCGGAACCGTTCTTCAACCAAAGTGTTCCACTCCCCGCAGTCAGGACACTGTCCGAGCCATTTACGGGATTGAGCACCACATTTCTGACAGACATATATCGATAAAGGGATTTTTGCCATCGGATGTGAAAGACAGAATACAACAGTCGCGGGTACCATGGAACCGTCCTGAGTGAAAGTGCTGAGTGTCGAGCAGGTAAGCGACATGTCGGCCGATGATGTGCCTACGATCTGAAATCATCAGGCGAATCGTCATTTGTTTATTTCAGACAGAGTAGCCGTGGTTCGATATCGCCGATCAGAGACGCCTTCTTTTCCCAAAGTCGTTACCGTTAAATGAGTTTTCGTGCTAACATTCCCGGTAAGATGAAGTTGGACATCCTCATTTTGAGAGTCGCATTTGTTGGTATGCTGATACTTTTGGCGTACCTGCTCAACCCATTTGAGCATACGCAGCGATTCGGGCTTGCCGGCTTAGGAGATGAAAATACGAGACGGTTGTTCTCGGCCGGCCTCGGTGCCGCTGTCGGTTTGCTCATCATTGGATTTGAGATGCGAGTTCGAAGGGCGTCATTAAAGACGCTTATTGGTGCCGCCGTCGGTTCGATCCTTGGAATCGTCGGAGCTTTCCTTATCGGGGTCCTCATCTCTATTCAGAAAGAGGCCGCCGTCTCCGCCGAGATGCAGACATTCCTGACGATCTCGCTTGCGTTCTTCATGGGCTATGTTGGGTTGATGGTCGGAGCCGCAAAAGGCGACTATATTGATCTTTCGGCACTGGGCGGCATCTTTAGCGACAAAAATCTAAAACGCGATTATAAAATACTCGATACATCGGTCATTATTGACGGCCGCATAGCGGATGTCGCTGAGACCGGCTTTTTGGGCGGTTCGCTGATCATCCCTAATTTCATTTTGGCCGAGCTCCAACAGGTCGCCGACTCGGCCGATTCGTCCAAGCGCCAGCGCGGCCGACGCGGCCTCGACATGCTTCAACGCCTCCGGAACAACAGCAAACTTGATATTCAGATCGTCGAGACGGACTTTCCCGCGGTCAAAGAAGTTGATCTCAAGCTTATCGAACTTGGTATGCAGCTTGACGCCGTGATCGTGACCAACGACTTCAATCTCAACAAGGTCTCGCAGCTTCGCGGGGTCGCGGTCCTCAATATCAATGAACTGGCCAATGCACTAAAACCTGTTGTGCTGCCGGGCGAGGCGATGCGGGTCTTTATTCTCAAGGAAGGTAAGGAATACAATCAGGGCGTCGCCTACTTGGATGACGGGACAATGGTCGTGGTCGACAATGCTCGCCGCCTGATAGGTAAAACTGCTGATATCGCCGTTACGAGTGTTTTGCAGACGACCGCCGGCAAGATGATCTTTGGCCGGTTATGGGAAGATAAGGAAGAAACCGAGAATTCATTTGGCGTCCATGATTCGCGTTCGATGGGTTTTCGTAAGGCAACTCGCGAACTTAGGCAGACGACGATCATCGAGGAGCTCGATTAACGCCAGTTTTTGACTTCTCGATCTGACAGGCCGCAGTAGATGAACACAGCCATTATCGTCGCAGCCGGCAGCAGCCAAAGATTTGGCGCCTCGCAATCAAAACAGTTTACCCCGATTCTCGGAAAACCGCTAATATTTCATACGCTTGAGCGATTCGCAGCCTGTAAGTCTGTGGATCGGATCGTTCTCGTGCTGTCAAAGGAAGGGCGGGTTGAGTATGACCGGATCGCGGAGGCAAGCCGCTTCGCAAAGATCTACTCGATCGTCCTAGGCGGGCGAACACGGGCCGAATCGGTGAAGTACGGCCTCGATGCTGTCGATCCTGCGACCGCTGAGATCGTTGCCGTACATGATGGTGCCCGACCGTTGGTCACCGTTGATGAGATCAAGCGCACTATCGAAGGAGCACTCGATTTCGGTGCCGCCTGCCTCGTCGCCGACGTGACCGACACGATCAAGCAGGTTAACGGAAAATATATTGTCCGAACGGTTGATCGCCGAGATCTTCGGCGGGCCTTGACCCCACAGGCATTTCATTACGATCTGATCCGTCGTGCATTTGACGGTGCCGATCTAAGCGATGTGATAACTGACGAGTGCCTTTTAGTTGAACGACTAGGTGTAAAGATCGCATTTGTCGAAGGAAGTTCACGAAATATTAAGGTTACGCATCCTGTGGATATCATCCTTGCCGAGACACTTCTAAAGGATCACGAGGTATGAATCGTATCGGTTTTGGCACTGATATTCACAGACTGATACGCGGACGGCCTTTGATCATCGGCGGCGTTCAGATCGAATCGGACCTCGGCGCCGATGGCCATTCGGACGCGGATGTCCTAATGCATGCCGCGACGGATGCCCTACTCGGAGCATTGGCCCTGGGTGATATCGGGAACCACTTTCCGAATGACGATGAGCGTTGGCGAAATGCTGAAAGTTCGCAATTTCTACGCCATGCGTCAGAGATCATAGCGGGGCATGGCTATAGGGTTGTCAATTTTGATTCTGTTGTCGATCTCGAGTCGCCGAAACTCCGAGAGTACATCGATAAAATGCGTGAGAACATCGCCGCCGCCTTGCGGATCGGCATCGATCGCGTCTGCATCAAGGCCAAGACCGGCGAGCGTGTCGATGCCGTCGGAGAGCAGAAAGCGGTCCGCGCCCAGGCCATTGTCCTCCTTGAGAAAACCTAGCCGCCGTCGGCCTCATAGACTTACCCGCCGCGTTTATGCGAAACTTGGGCAGTCCGCTTTTACAATTACCATGCGTCCACAGCAGATCATCGCGATCAAACGCGACGGCAAATCCCTTTCAGATGCAGAGATAGGTGCTTTTATTGATGGCGTCTGCGACGGTTCCTGGGCAGATTATCAGATCACTGCCCTCGTAATGGCGATGTACATTCGCGGTTTGAACCGACGGGAGCAATATTCGATAACCGCCTCGATGCTGCGCTCAGGCACGTTGATGGATTTCTCCGATATCGATGGCCCTAAGGCGGACAAACACTCTACCGGCGGCGTCGGAGACAAGACCTCAATAATAATAGCTCCGCTCGCGGCTGCCTGTGGCGTTTCCGTTCCGATGATCTCGGGACGCGGCCTCGGCCATACCGGCGGTACGCTCGACAAACTGGAGTCGATTCCGGACTTCGACGTCAATCTTACCTTTCCACAGTTTAAGAAAGTGCTAAAAAAATGCGGCATGGCTCTCGCGGGCCAGACGAACCAGATAGCACCCGCCGATCGAAAGCTTTATGCGTTGCGGGACGCCACGGCGACAGTCTCCTACATACCCCTTATTGTCGCGTCGATAATGTCTAAAAAATTGTCTGAGGGGCTCGACGCACTCGTGCTCGACGTAAAAACAGGCTCCGGAGCGTTTATTCAGAAGTACGCCGAATCGGTCAAACTAGCCAAAGCGCTGTGCGAAACGGGAAAATCGTTCAGCGTAAACACACAGGCGTTGATCACCGAGATGAACCAACCTCTGGGCCAATACGTTGGCAACGCTCTTGAGATATATGAGTGTCTCAAAATACTACGAGGGGAAGCCGTTGAAGCGATGCGGCCTAGTCTGGAACTATCGATCGAACTAACGGCGACCATGCTGGTTCAGTGCAAGATAGCCAGTTCGATAGAGAACGGAAGAGCGAGGGCTCAAAACGCTCTCAATTCGGGCCAAGGGTTGGAAAAGTTCAAACAAAACATCGAACTTCAGGGCGGCGATCCTAAGCTGTGCGATAAGCCCGATATGATGCTTACAAAAGGCTTAAAGAAGGTTCCAGTCTTGTCTAGCCAGACAGGATACGTATCTGAGATCGATACCTTTGCCGCCGGCCGCGCGATATGCGACATTGGCGGCGGCCGCGTTAAAGCCGAGGACAGTGTAGACCATGCGGTTGGCTATTCATGTACGCGACAACTGGGCGACCGTGTCCAGAAGGGTGAGGAACTCGGCGTTATCTATTGCCGGCGTACGAATCAAGCGGATCTGATTAGTGAAAGATTACGCGATGCGTATAAAATAGGCAGAGAAATACCCAGGACAACCAAACTGATAAGAGCGACAGTCTGATCTCTTATGAAAAAGCAAAAC
>JBBQGO010000184.1:0-5418 GCA_038323125.1 Pyrinomonadales bacterium | reverse complement strand
TACATTTTCATTTCGATTCGGTAATATTTCAAAAAGTAAGTTTTTAATAATCAGGAGATAATAATGGCACATTTTGCAAAAGAAGCGACAGATACAAACTTTGAGATCGACGTTTTAGGTTCGGACAAACCGGTTTTGGTAGACTTTTGGGCGGAGTGGTGCGGACCGTGCCGCATGATCGCCCCGTCGGTCGAGGCTATCGCAGAGGAATATAAGGATAAAGCCGGTGTTTTTAAAATGAATGTCGATGAGAATATGAATATTCCGCAGCAGTTCGGCATCCGGGGCATTCCGACTCTTATTCTCTTTAAGGGCGGCCAAGAGCAGGAACGCATTGTTGGGGCCGTGACCCGTGAGGCTATGGCAAAAGTCATCGACAAATACGTTTAGTTCGCAGATCTGAATAGCACAAAAAAAAGAGAGGCCGGAACGTCCCGGCCTCTCTTTTTGCGATCTTATCGACCTCTATTCGATCCCGTGGCCATCAAATGCTGCCGGCAGATCGTCGGGCAAACCCCATGGCTGGACTATCACTCCCGCGGTAGTTCCCAGCGCGTAGAACGTAGAAGGTGATGTTCGACGCCAGACTGCGATGTCGGTCGTGCCGTCGCCGTCATAGTCACCCTGTACCGGAATGTCCGATGCACTTAGGCCCCATGTGAGAGCATTAAAGCCGCCGCTGCCGCTTGGTTCGTAATACCAGACGAGGTCACCGCCCTGAGACCGAACCACGGCGATGTCAGTTTTTCCATCGCCGTCATAATCGCCAGGGACGACCACGTCGAGGGCCAGCCCAAAGAATTTCACTATATTATTACCGGGTACGTCAGGGCCGCCCGTTCCATAGTGTATAAAGAACACCGCTTGTCCATCGACATCACGCATGACGCAGTAATCGGCTTTACCATCCCCGTTATAGTCTCCCGGAACGGCTATATCGCCCGTAGTGCCCCAGTTGGCACCGACGTGCTGGCCGGCAAGCGGGCCGCTGCTGGCGAAATACCAAAATGTGCTCTGTGCTCCTTCGCGATAGATCGCAGGATCGGCCTTGCCGTCGCCCGTAAAATCGCGGGTGACCGACGGGTCATCATTTATCAACCCGAACGCCACAAACTTGAAGGTGTTATCCCCGCTTTCCAGGATGTAGAATCCTGTTGCATCCGGTACGGTACTTGGACGCCAGATAGCGATGTCGTCCTTTCCGTCGCCGTCAAAATCCACCGGAGTTATGATGAAATCGCTGGCCAGGCCCCATTGTGTCTGGACAAAAGACCCGGAACCATTAAACAGGGTATACCAGATGAGCTGGCCGCTCGCACCGCCGGTATTGCGTATTACCGAAAAATCGGTCCTTCCGTCGCCATCAAAATCGGCCGGAGCGTCGTTCTGGGTTGGAGTGGTCCCGCCCATGATGTCGTTCCATGTGTTGCCGATCCTTATACCATCGACCGTCACTGTCGGAGCAGATACATTACTTCCTTGCCGTAGCGCGACCACTCCCGGATTGATATCCGACGCACCGATGTCCGGTGCCGATATTGCGGGAGCAGGTTCGGGGCCAGGCAGGGTTGGATTGATTATCAGGGATACCGTATCGTTCGTTGGACCGTCAACGATAGTATATTTCACGACAAACAAGTAGGTGGTGTTCACCGAAAAGCTGAAGGGAGTATAAGAGATATCCGCGGCGTTGCTCGAACTAGCCTTGGTGATCCCGAACGAAATGGCGTTTGCTTCATTTTTCTTAATAAAGATGCGTCCGCGGAATGTTGTTCCGATCGGGTCGGGGCCGAGATGGAAAAAGTAACCGCCCAGATCCAACTGGTCGATCACAGCATCGGTCACGTGAACTATAACGGCCGCGTAAACCGTGCCTGAGGATTGGACCTCATATGTTCGATGTGCATCCTCGCCGGTCGTAGTCATGGGAACAGCATTTCCGATGCCCGAACCCGGGTAGCCGGGGTATATCAGGCCGGGGCTCACCACGGAAAGGGCGTTCGTTCCGCCACCGCTGTGAGCAGTCCATCCATTATCAGTCAGGAGCGATCCGGCCGGATAGTCAAAATTCTCAGTAAATATCAACGCGCCAGGTGCCGCATTGTTTGATTGTGCATCTGCCGGGATCACAGGCAGCAGCAGTGCCGCCAGGATTGCGGTTAAATAAAAAGCATTGGTGATTGATTTCCTCTTCATATTTCTCCTCGGAATGAAAGATCTGCGATGGCCGCGTAAAACTATTAACGAACGATACGAATCCTTTAGAAAAACTTTTACAAGCGAACGGCCTCAATTAACTGAACTTTTCTAAATCATAGCATGTCGAATCTGCAGAAAACAGATAAAAGTGGTGACCAACGCAGATCGATTGCTCCCGAGGGCCGTTCAGGTTTAATGACCAAGGAAGAATCTCATTATTATCTGGCGTGGACGGAGCATCTAATAGCTAAAAGGTGGTCCTACATATTTGTTACAATATGAAACTCAGTGAGGTTGTTTATAGAATGCTCATAAGACTTTTGTTCCCGGTACTGCTGGTTGGCTTTGCAATATTTTTTCCAATAAACGCCCAGGATAAGAAGCCGGATGAAAAAGACGAGGTCATACGCGTGGACACGCAGTTGGTCGACGTCCCCGTGGCGATAGTTTCATCCGGCGGTGTTCCGGTCAAGGGGCTTAGGGCTTCTGATTTCGCTATCTATGAGGACGGTAAGCTTCAGGAGATCGCAGATTTCTCTACCACGACCGAGTCGTTTGAGGTGGCCCTGCTGCTCGACACCTCCGGTTCGACCCGCAACGACCTGGCCCTGATACAGAGGGCGGCGCAGGATTTTATTGCGTCGCTGCGGCCCGGTGATCGAGTAGCTATCATCGCCTATGCAACTGACCGGTCGGACAAGCAATCCTTTTCCGTCAGCGAGGTCCTCAGCCCGCTGACCGATGATCGACGGGCCCTTCGCTCAGCGATCGAAAATATGAAGACCAGCAACGGGACGCCCTATTACGATTCGCTTATGCAGGTAGCCGAAAAGGTTTTTGCACAACAGCCGACCGGAGAATTTCGCGGCCGCCGCGCTCTGGTCGCATTAACTGACGGCGTCGATTCTTCGAGCGCCTTGGATTTTGGGTCGGTTAAACGCGAGATCGAGCGAATGGGAGTCGTCTCTTTCTTTATCAGAGTAGATACTCGCAATTTTTTTGAGGAGAGCCTTCTCGGTGATTGCCAATTTGCTATTAGGTTTTCATCGGCACAGATCCGCCGTTACTATCGGAGCATCCAGCCAAATGCAAATATGGAGAAGGCTGCGAATTTTTGCCAGCTCGGCGATTTTGAACGCCTCGCGATCAGTAAAAAACTTTATGTGCTCGCCGATCAGGAAATGAATGAGCTGGCCCGGGTATCCGGCGGCAGGGTATTCGCGATCGGCGATCTGTCGGACGCTCGAACGGCTTTTCGCAGCGTTGCCGAAGAGATCGGTACAAAGTACACGCTTGGCTACTATCCATCCAATGACAAGAAGGACGGCACCTACCGCAAGATCAGAGTCGAGGTCAGGTTGGCCCCGAAAGGCTCGGTAATAAGATCGCGCGAGGGCTACACCGCGCCGCAAAACTGATTTTCGGAAAAGCTGCATTCGTGGCAATATCGTTTTATGGAATCAAAATTCAACCGAATTTGTTTGCTGGTGCTCGATTCGGCGGGCATCGGTGAGATGCCCGACGCTGCCGACTGGGGCGACGCGGGAGCCGACACTCTAGGGCACATCCTGGAATCACGACAGGTTCACCTGCCTAATTTACAGCAGCTCGGCCTCGGCAACATCCGCCCGCTAAGTGGTATGTCGCCCGTCGCGGAGCCTACAGGCTCGTACGGCAAATGCGCGCTCAAATCGAATGGCAAAGATACAACCACAGGGCATTGGGAGATGGCAGGCATTATCTTGGGAAAGGCGTTTCCGACATTCCCTGAGGGCTTCCCGCCGCGAATAATCGAGGAGTTCGTTGCAAAGGCAGGTGTACCAGGCGTGCTCGGCAACCTGCCTGCCAGCGGCACTGAGATCATCGACCGGCTCGGTGAAGAACATGTGCTAACGGGTAAGCCCATAATTTACACATCCGCTGACTCGGTTTTTCAGATCGCGGCGCACGAAGAGGTGATCCCGATCGAGCGCCTCTATGAGATCTGCGAGATAGCCCGCCGGATCCTCGATGGTGAGGATACCGTTGCCCGCGTCATTGCGCGCCCATTCCTAGGGACTACGTCGGCGGACTTCAAGCGAACAGAGAACCGCCACGATTACGCCGTTCCTCCACCGAGCGATAACCTGCTTCCGCTGATGGAAGCCGCGGGCCTGGATGTTGTTTGCGTAGGCAAGATCGCGTCGATCTATGATTCCGTTGGCGTTACGCAGGACCTTTCCGCAAAGAACAATGACCAGACGATAGATCAGACGATCAACGCACTAGGCGACGGATCAAGGGGTTTGATATTCAGCAATCTTGTGGATTTCGATATGCTCTACGGGCATCGACGTGACACGGAGGGGTATGCCAGGGCTCTTGAGCATTTTGACCGCCGCCTTCGGGAGATCATGGAAGCTCTGAACGACGACGACCTTCTCATAATGACCGCAGACCATGGAAACGATCCTACAAAAGACGGCTCGGACCATACCCGAGAATACGTCCCGCTTTTGATTTACGGCAAGGCCGCCAGGGCTGGGATTGATCTGGGCACCCGCGGATCGCTGTCGGATATCGGGCAGACGGTCGCCGTTAACTTCGGCTTGAAACTGAGCGACGGCGATAGCTTTCTTGATGCTATAACTTGATCCAGGCCGAATCTCGATCCGACAAACACCGTTGCTGAGGGTTACCGGGCAAAACGGTGTCCCAGTAAAGAAAAAGGTATAAAGACCAGTAGACCGATAACCACGAACCACATCGGCTGGCCGGGCAGGAGCACGAAAAAGTTCAGGATCGCTCCGATCTCTAAAACTAGTGCGACAAGGATGGGGAGAATGATTCCCGGACTCTCACGCCGGCTCATCTTGGTGACGATAAAACCGCCGGCGAATGAACCCAGGGCGTAGCCAACGATGATGACAATAAATGCGATTGTCGGCAGCGACGCGATAAACTCGCGCGTGAGTTCAGGGTCGCTCATCACACCAGCGGTCGGCGGAGGAACGATAAGAGCGTTGAGCATTTGAACGATCATGATCACAGCGAATGCCACTATCATCGCCACGATCACGGCAAGTATTTTACGTCCCATCAGAAACCTCCTTTAACCGCCAGCAGTTTTTATTTCGGATTCAAATTTTCTATCCCGGACCGGCGGCAAGTCAAGGTGTCCACTCCGACTCAAAAATTGCCGCGACACGTCCGTTACTCTCTAGTTTTTTAGAATAGAAG
>JBBQGO010000183.1:0-5419 GCA_038323125.1 Pyrinomonadales bacterium | reverse complement strand
GCGTTCTTTATTCAAAAGAGAAGCATCTGCTACCATATCTCGCTAACTGCGAAGTACATAATACTGAGTGAGCGATAGCGAAATGACCCTTCTTGTCTTAGATAACTCTATAGATAAATAACAAAAGCCCGTCAAACGTTGACGGGCTAAGTCGTTGATTAAATTGGCTCCGCAGGTAAGACTCGAACTTACAACCCTTCGGTTAACAGCCGAATGCTCTGCCATTGAGCTACTGCGGAATATTGGCACGCCCTCGCGGGCGAACTTAAAGATTAGAAACTCTGCGTTTGGTTGTCAAGTTTGTGGCCAGATTCGCTTTTACCGGGGCCGTAAACTCGATTACAATACACGCGTTATGGCTAAAGCGGAACTGAAAACGAAGGCGACGGGTGAGAGTGTTGAGGGTTTTTTGAATGGGGTCGCTGATGAGCGGCAGCGTGAGGACAGCTTTGCAGTGCTCGAGATAATGCGGCGGCTGAGCGGGCACGAACCGAGGATGTGGGGGCCGGCGATAATCGGGTTTGGCGATCGACATCTGATATACGATTCGGGCCGCGAGCTGGAATGGACGGAGATCGCGTTCTCGCCGCGAAAGGGCAATCTGACGCTATATGTAATGTGCGGTTCTGAGAACACCGATGACCTGCTCGCCCGGCTCGGCAAACACAAGACAAGCAAGGCGTGCCTCTATATTAAAAAACTTTCGGATATAGATATGGGTGTGCTCGAGGAATTGATCTCCGACACGCTCGCAACCGTCAGAAAAGACGGCACCAAATACCCCGACCGCTAAGCCGTGCGTCTGCAACATTTAACCGGGCACTATCGGTTGCCGCGGCCGCCATTACCCTCTTGTTTTATAGATAGATCTCATATTATTCGCGATCGGAACCATATTGTTCGCGATATTGTTTAAATTCATCGCGAATAAGTTCGAATTGTTCTATAACAATCTCTTACAATTCGCGAAGGATCTCGTATCTTTCGGTAGTCGGGGCCACTAATCGCGATAAATGTGGGTTTCTTCGCGAACAAAATGATATCTCTCTGGAACAATCCCGCGCCTTTCCCGATAAAGGCCCTGCCAATCGCGCATAATGCCATCCAAAAGCGTGCATAAAACCGGACGGACGCGGATTTGAACGCGACGGGCAACAAAATATAATCAATCTTCCGGACAGCATAGGGAGCGGCCCGGTTCCTTCGCCCCGCGAGTCGCTCGCCGCTGGTAAGAGGCATTGGGCAAGGGTGCCTGCGTTCCCATCGAATACCGCCTGCGTTCCATCGAAATACCGCCTAAAGGCGGGACTCAGAACGAAAGAAAGCCTGAAGGCGGGACTCAGAACGGAAGAACGTCGGAAGGCGGGACTCAGAACGAAAGAACGCCTCTTTTTTTGTACCGTCGGGAACAACACGTATAATCAATCCTTTATACCTGATCTGGAGCGATTTATTTTGCAGCACGAACTTGTACTCATCCTCGATTTTGGCTCGCAATATACACAGCTGATCGCCCGGCGTGTGCGCGAACAGGGCGTCTATTGCGAGATACACCCGTTTGACCTCTCGGTCGATACGATCGCCGCGATGGCTCCGAAGGGCGTGATACTGTCGGGCGGGCCGTCGAGCGTGACCGAGCCTAATGCACCGCGGGTCGCGGCCGATTTTTATGATCGGATACAGGCCCCGATACTCGGCATCTGCTATGGTATGCAGCTCGTCGCGGCTGACCTCGGCGGTGCGAGCGAACCGGCGGCGGTGCGTGAATACGGACATGCAAAGCTAAAGGTTCTGAGCGGCAAGACCGCGCTGTTTGACGAGCTGCCATTTGAGCTTGACGTTTGGATGAGCCATGGCGACCATGTGACGTTATTGCCCGAGGGGTTTACGACGACGGCGACGACGGGCGATGTGGTGACGGCGATCGAGAATGCGGAACGCAAGATCTATTGCGTGCAGTTTCACCCCGAGGTTTCGCACACGCCGCTCGGCAAAGAGATTCTGCGAAACTTTTTGTTCGACATCTGCGGATGCAAAGGTGATTGGACGCCGGCACAGTTCATCGCCGAAGAGGTGGAAAAGATCCGGCAGGCGGTCGGGCCGGGCGGCAATGTGGTTTGCGGGCTGTCCGGCGGTGTCGATTCGACCGTCGCGGCCGTGCTCGTGCATGAGGCGATCGGCGACCGGCAGCACTGCATCTTTGTAAATAACGGCCTGCTGCGTGCCGGCGAATTTGAGGAAACGCTCGAGCTTTATAAAAAGCATCTCCACCTCAATGTCGCCGGTGTCGACGCCTCGAATGAGTTTTACGCGGCGCTGGCAGGCATCACGGACCCGGAGCTAAAGCGAAAGGCGATCGGCGGCACGTTTATCGAGATATTTGACGCCGAAGCCAAACGCATCGGCGACGTTAAGTGGCTGGTACAGGGCACGCTCTACCCCGATGTGATCGAATCGGTTAGCCTGCGCGGGGCGTCCGTCACGATCAAGACGCATCACAACGTCGGCGGCCTGCCCGAAAAGATGAACCTAAAACTGATCGAGCCGCTGCGCGAGCTGTTTAAGGACGAGGTGCGGCTGATCGGTAAGGACTTGCGGATCCCGCGCGAGATGCTCGGGCGGCACCCGTTTCCGGGGCCGGGCCTCGGCGTGCGGATACTCGGCGACATCACACCGGCCAAGGTCGAGCTGCTCCAGCGGGCGGATAAGATCTTTATCGACGAGCTTCATAATTTTGAGATCTATGACGATGTCTGGCAGGCCTTTGCGGTGCTGCTGCCCATCCAGTCGGTGGGTGTGATGGGCGATTTTCGGACTTATGAGCAGGCAGTTGCCCTGCGGGCCGTTACCTCGACCGACGGTATGACCGCCGACTGGGCACGCCTGCCGCACGACTTCCTCGCGGCCGTTTCGTCCCGCATAACATCAGAGGTCCGCGGCATCAACCGCGTGGTCTACGACATATCCTCCAAACCGCCCAGCACTATTGAGTGGGAGTAGCATTTCATTTGCCGTTTAGGCAAGAGCAGGAGAATAAACGCATAGATCGGAGAGGATGCAGCGGTCATACGAGGCGTGCATACCAAAGTCTTTTCAGAATCGATAGGAATCCGTAAGATTGCACGATGACGAGCGACGAAGAGATCCTAAAGCAGATCAAGAAACTACCGGAAGCACTGCGAGACGACGTGCTGCAGTATATAGAGTTTCTGCGAAACAAATACGGTCCCGATATCAACAGCAGCCGGAAACGAAAGGCGGGAAGCTCAATGGAAAAGTACACGCTTGCACGCGATTTCGACGAACCGATCGCGGAATTAAAGGAATATATGTAATAGCCGTCATCCCGGTCATGCCGATCCGTTTTCATTAAACGAGCTATCCTATCCATCCTACCATCCTGTAAATTCCCCCTACCGCCTTTATAAGGTTGCCAGCGTCTTGTTGTCGATGCTGTGGAGCAGGTAATTGTCGTTTTGGCTGTGGTCACGGTAGCGGACCTTTTTCTCGAGCTTTTCGATGATGGCGCCGCTAAAGTCGGTCCCGCCCTCGAGGTTTTGGGCGCTGCCCAGGCCGCCGGGGCTTAACACGTTTATCTCCATCAGTTTGTCGCCGACAATGTCGAGCCCAACCATAAACATCCCGTCCGCGACCAGTTTTGGCCGAACGACCTCGGCGATACGGAGCATATTGTCATCGATCTTTGCCTTGGCGATCGAACCGCCCGAGGTCAGGTTGCTTCGTGCATCGCCGCTCTTGCCTATTCGACGAAACGCCGCATAGTGGCCATCGACGACCAGCGGTTCGCCATTTACCATAAAGAGCCGTGTGTCGCCCTCTTTTGCAGCCTCCAGATACTCCTGCGCGATCACATAACCGTCGCGCGAGATGGCCTCGATCATCTGATTGATATTGGCCTTTTCCTCAGGCTGGACGAGGAAAACACCCGTGCCGCCTGAACCCTGCAGAGGCTTGAGTATGGCCCGGCCGCCCTCTTCCTTAATAAACTTCTGTATCTCCTCGACATCCCTCGAAATGATCGTCCTCGGGCGGACCGTCGGCGAGAAATGCTGAAAGTACATTTTGTTCAGAGCGCTTGAGAGCGTGCCGGGGTCGTTCAGGACGATCACGCCATGCCGTGCCGCCAGTTCGCCAAAATTGATCCCGGCGGTTTGTGCCCAGGGCTGCTCGGCATCGTCGGCAGGGTCGTTCCTGAGCATCAAGATGTCGAGATCGACGACCTTGATGAGCTCGTTATGGGCGTTTTTGCCCAACAGGTCTTTTAGATAAGCCTCGCCGTCCTTGTGCTTTTTTGCCTTAGACATCCGGCCGCGCGCCTTGACCTTGTCGTCCTTATCGCCGACAAAATCACCGACACCGATCTCCCACGCCTCATGGCCCATTTCCCGCGCGGAACGTGCGAGCCGCGTCGTTGTGTAACGCGGATGTTCCGTCTTTACGTCGTTTACGACAAAACCTATCTTCATTTATATCTCCCCTTTTTCATACAGGCTGTTTATATCAGATCACATATCGAAGCTTTTTCTTTGACATCTGCCAGACGTTGGGCGGTTTCCGGAAATGTCATATATCGCGGCACGAGCGGTGCGGGCCGCAGCACTTCGCGCCATTGCAGCTCCCGGATGATCGAAACGTGCTCCGGCCCCATCTTTCCCACAAAGAGCGTTTCGATGTCGCCGCCCTCGCGCAGGTATTTCATTACCTCGACGAGCCCGCGAAGATAGACCGCATCCTTGGTCAGGCCGCCGCCGCGAAAAACACGCATTCCGATATTAAATGCCGTCCGCTCGGTAAATTTGTATACGTGACGGAGTTCGTTAAAAACCTCGGCAAAGGTGTGGCCACTCGTCAGGCGCCGAACGGCGATCACGCGTGCCGCCAGCGTGCGAAGCCGCTTAAAATTGAGGCCGCCGACCAGATACTCCGAAAAGACCGCCAACCCCTCCTGTAGTTGTTCATATCCCGGAAGCCCTGAATACAAAAGCTTTAGCGGCTGCGCCCGGCCATTAAAATATGTGACGAGATGGGTACCGACCTCGTGCTGGAGCAGGGCGTTGATCCGTGCGGTCGAGATCTGCGTCCCCCTCCCGATCATCAATGTGTCGTGCGAGACCATCATGCCGGGCGGCGTATCTTTTCTGATCTCGGCGGCTGCGGTCATCGCCGGATACATGCTGCGGTAATACGCGATCTCCCTTTCAGCGAGCCTCAACACGTCATCGTGATTCAGCTTATCGCTCGTGTCCCTGCCCTCGCGCGGACTACCCAGTATCTCTTCGGCCAGCGACATCAGGGCATCTTCCACCGGCGGAAAGAGCTGGAGGCTTTCATACAGGAAACGCGGCGTATTGCGGTCCTCGATCAGCGTGATCTGGCGGTCGAGTTCGATCCTCTTGTC
>JBBQGO010000182.1:0-5484 GCA_038323125.1 Pyrinomonadales bacterium | reverse complement strand
TCATCCCGCAGCTCTTTTGATTCACCGTTTGAGCGGACCTGTTCGAGAAGCCAGCCGACGCGGCGGCTCGCCCACAGACGAGGCAGAAAGTTGTTTTCATCCGATCGAATCGGAAAATCGATGCCGTTATAGGTCGAGTTTCGCGTCTCCCTGCCGGCTTTGCCTGTCAATCGCAGCGTAATGTTCTTGAGGTCGTTCGTGTTCTTGTAACGCCCGATCATTGTCATCTGCGTGCCGCGAAAGAGGTCTGTGAGCTTGCGGGGATATGTAAATTCCGTAATGACCGGGCCAAAGTCGAGTTCGAGCCCCGCAAGCACCGGCGAACTGACACGCGAGAAAAAGTTAGACACTTTGATCTCAAGGTCCTCTTTTGGCTGAACATAGTCTGACATCCCCGAGTTTTCGGACCCTATGCGGTCCAGCAACGTAGTATTTACGTCATAGCCGAATCCGAACGGAAAGATCCTTACATCGACTTTCATTGCTGCATTGAGGTTCGCTATTACGCGTTCCACATTCTGCTCGCCGACGGTCGGGTTTCCATCGGTCATAAAGACGAGCATTCTGGGACGGTCGCCCGATTCAAACTGTTTGAGCGATGCGATGAGCGTGTCGTTAATATTCGTGCCGCCTGTCGGCTGGAGACGCCCGACAAATTCCTCGCCCCGGAGTTTGCCTGCGGCATTGGCGGCTATCAGGCCGGGCTCCATAAGGTGCTCTTCGCCCGCGAAATTAATAACGTTGAAACGGTCGCCATCGCGAAGCGTGCGGATACCAAACAAAAGGGCGTTGCGGGCCTTTTCCATCTTGCCCTCATCCGCCATCGAGCCGCTGGTATCGAGGACGAAGACAATATCCTTGTTGACCAGTTGGCGGTCGGAGAGTTTGTCGCTCGGCGAGAGCATCAGCAGAAAATAGCCATCCTTGCCCGGTTCGCGATATGTTATCAGCGACATTCCGAAGTCGTTATTCGAGAGCCCGTAGAAAAGCTGAAAGTCGGCGTCGCTATTCTTTGTTTCGAACGAGATGCTCGCCGTCGTCTCGCTTTTGCGTTTAATGTCTATCTGGTGGGTTGGCGAATATATATTCCTGAGTGCCTCGCGGCCGGCGATCTCGACGCTGCCCGAAATAGTTCCGAATGTTTGCGGCGGGCGAATTCGTCCCTCCGGCACCTGCTGACGCGACCATACGACTCGGCCCGATCCAAGCGGATAGCGATAGGCGACCGTACCGGATTCGGCCTTCAGAACCTCGGTGTAGGTCAGTTCAAGTTTTTTGTCTGAACTTGGCGGGATTGGAAAGATCGATGCCTGGATCAGATCCTTGCCGGCGTATTCGAGCAGGCCCGGATCGCGCTGACGCCTTACGATCTCGTCGTAGATGCGGCGGGCCTCATCGCGCGATCGCACTTCGCCAACAAGTTTCTTGCCGTCCTCCCAAATAGCGAACTCGACGATCGAGGCCGTCTCGGGTATCGGAAAAAAGTATGTACCCTCAAGTGTGTGGCCTGTGACATTGCGAAATACCTGTTCGACGTGTGTCGTCGCCACCTGGCCGCTGATCTTCGTATCGATCTTTATCGATTTAACGGGCAGCACGGTGGGCAATTGCGGCGAAGCCGGGCGAGGCCGGCACGGACGAAAATCGCATGCTATCGGTACGATCACGCCCTGTGCTCTCACAGAACCGGCAAAGAACAAACTCGAAAAAACGATACCCACGACAGTAACGACCGACCTGAATTTCATATTTAATGTCTCCCCATCTCAAAACGGACGGTAGAGCTTGCGCTCCTGTTGTTATATTTGTGAACGCTCGAGCGTGAAGTTTCTTGCACACCCGCTCCGCGACACCGTCCCCCCATCGCTGTTTACCTTGACCCGATACACTAATTAAAGATAGACTTACGGAAAATCTGACAGTTGAAAAACCACAAGTTCCAACCCTGTTCAGAGAAGTAATCAATTCTTGGAGTTATAGTTTTATGTCCTGGATTCACGCTGGCGGGTCGCTTCGACGCTCATCCCTCACCCTTTCATCCCTCTTTGTCATTTGTTTCTTAGCTTTTACAAGCTCCGCCACGGCACAGGCGATCAACGAGAATTTTTCAAATCTCAACTCCATGATCAACACTGGGGGCTGGGCGTCTATAAATAAAAGCGAACCGGTTAACTTTGGGGTGACCCGATGGTCGCAGTGTACGGGTGCATTGATACCGCCTGCACAGGCAGGAGGAGCAACTTCCTGCGTTTTTGCCGACTGGAATAGCGTGGCACCGGACCAGGCCGGCACTATCAGCAACTGGCTGATGGGACCGACAAGACGATTTAACAATCGCGACAAGATCTCGTTTTATACCAAAACGGTTGCCGGAAATCCGTTTGGCGACAGGCTGCAGGTACGCCTTTCCACCAGTGGATCGAGTACAGACGTAGGCACGTTGCATACAGACGTGGGCGATTTCACTACCTTGCTTCTGGATATCAACCCTGACTACGAGGTCGGCGAGTATCCTGAAGTCTGGACGCAGTATACAGTTACTATTTCCGGCCTCCAAGCACCTGTCTTCGGGCGTTTTGCGTTCCGCTACTTTATTGAGGGCGGCGGACAAAATGGTAACGTCGGCTATATCGTGGGCGTTGATTCGGTCGTTTACAAGCCTACCGCTCGAAAGAATTTTGATTACGACAATGACGGCCGCGACGATATCGCGGTGTTTCGACCGTCGGCCGGAAGTTGGTATGTCCAGCAATCGACCGACGGATTCTACGATGTCCAGTTTGGTGCCGCAGGCGACAGAATCGTTCCCGCCGATTTTGATGGTGACAGTAAGACGGATATAGCCGTTTATCGCCCGTCTTTAGGCGTCTGGTACATCTTGAACAGCGCGGACGGCACTATTTCGATCGTTCCATTCGGCATTGCTGAGGATCAGCCCGTGCCGGGTGATTACGATGGCGATTGGAAGGCAGACCACGCCGTATTTCGCCCTTCTGAAGGCGTTTGGTATCGAATGAACAGCAGCAACGGATCATTTTCCATCCTGCAGTTCGGTATAACCGGCGATAAACCAACCGTTGGCGATTTTGATGGCGACGGCAAATCCGATATAGGAATTTTCCGACCGGCGGACGGAGCATGGTATCACATCAGAAGTTCGAATAACTCTGTATTCGCCGAACAGTTTGGAATTTCCGTCGACAAGATTGTTCCTGCTGATTATGACGGCGACGGTAAGACGGATATCGCCATCTACCGGCCGGCCGTCGGCCTCTGGTACGTCCGCAACAGCGCCACGGCAACCTACACGCCGTATATTTTCGGCCTAGCCGACGACATACCGGTTCCCGGAGATTTTGACGGTGACGACAAGGCGGATATAGCCGTGTTCCGCCCATCGAACGGCGTCTGGTATATAGATAACAGCAGTGGCGGAGGGCCGACCATCGTTCAATTCGGTGCTGACGGCGATGTACCTGTAGAGAGCTCATTTGGCGGAAACTAAACCCACTAAAAGCCCGGCATAGCCGGATCGAAAAAAGGGCCCGCGACCATCAGGTCGCGGGCCCTTTTTTACTATAGCGGGTGGGGGGATAGCAGACGGGGCGACGGAACGTGACCGGTTTGGTTCCGGACTCGTGGTGCGCCTCGAAATTCAGCGTTCAGGGAAAAGTGCCTTTCGCCTTCGTTTCTTCTTTGCGTTCTTAGCGGCTTTGCGCGACACTCTTTTCCTCACGCAAAGAGACAAACCAAAAAAACAGTCCCGTGACCAAATCGAAAGAGGCTGTCTGAAAAGGCGGCCTCTTTTTTGGCGCAGAATGGGGATGATGGGTTTAAAATGTATGGAAGAAGGAGAGAAAGGTCGTATTTAAGAGGTACGTGCAGAATCAGCCGATGTTGCTTCCGCCGAGTTATGAGGATCTGGTGCCTGGGAATCATCCGGTGAGGGTGGTTCACGAGGTGATCGAGCGGATCGACATCGGGGCGTTGGAGGCGAGCTACAAAGGTGGCGGGACATCGAGCTATCATCCGCGGTTGCTGTTTCTCAAAGTGCTGGTGTACGCATACCTGCGAAATATCTATTCGTCACGCAAGATCGAGCAGGCGTGTGGAGAGAACGTGCATTTCATGTGGCTTTCGGGCGGAGCAAGGCCGGATCACAATACGATCAACGACTTTCGGGGGAAGCGTCTGCGAGAGCATCTGAAGAAGATCTTCAACCAGGTGGTGGTGGTGCTGGCGGAGCAAGGCGTACTGAGGTTAAGGGATCTGACGCTGGATGGGACGAAGATCGAGGCGAATGCGAACCGGTACACATTCGTGTGGGGCAAGGCGATAAAGGTGAGCCGTGAGCGGATCGCACGACAGTTCGGCGAGCTTTGGGAATATGTTGAGAAGGTCTATGCGGACGAAGAGCAGCAGCCAAACGAGCCAACTGACTTTAAGGAGATAAACCCGTCGGCTGTAAGTGAGGCGATCAGTGCGATCAACGAAGCCCTCAAAGGTAAGGAGATCGACCCAAAGGTCAAACAAAAGCTGAACTACGCAAAGAAGAACTGGCCGCAAAAGCTCAAGGAATATGAAGAACGGGAAAAGCAGCTAAAGGGCCGCAACAGCCCTTCGAAAACGGACCCGGACGCATCGTTCATGAGGATGAAGGACGACCACATGCGGAACGGCCAGCTAAAGCCGGGCTACAATGTACAGGCGTCGACCGACAAACACTACATACTGAACTACACGCTGGGCCAGACGACCGCAGACTTGACGCTCTTAAAAGACCATATCGAGGACACGATCGAAAGCTATGGGGAAATACCCGAAAGCCTGACGGCGGATGCGGGATACGGGAGCGAAGAGAACTACGACTATCTTGAGGAGAAAGGCATCACGGCGTACGTCTAATACGGCTACTTCGACAAGGAGCAGAGAGACCGGAAATACAGAGAGAATCCGTTTAATGTGGACAATCTCCATTACAACTCCGAAACAGATACCTACACCTGCCCGATCGGCCAGACGATGACGTATATCGGCGTGAAGAAAAGAAATACCGCAAACGGCTTTATCCAGACCCACCGGCTCTACCAGGCCAAGAACTGCGAAGGCTGTCCGATGCCAGGCCCCTGCCACAGAGCTAAAGGCGATCGCATCATCCAGCGAAGCCCAAACCTCAACCGCCACCGCCAGAAGATAAAAGAACTGCTGATGAGCGAAGAAGGAGTTGAGAAGAGAAAACAAAGGTGGAAGGTAGATGCGGTATTCGGCAATATCAAACAGAACAAAGGGTTCAGAAGATTCTTCCTGCGAGGCCTCGAAAAAGTAAATACCGAACTAGGACTCCTCGCCATCGCCCACAACTTCCAAAGGTTCAGCCAGGCACCCGCGATCTAATCAATTGCGGATTCGATCTTTTCAAATAAAAAGGCCGCCCGGAAACAGAGTTTCCAGACGGCCTCTTTCGTTCTAATTTCTCTGTTCGAG
>JBBQGO010000181.1:0-5526 GCA_038323125.1 Pyrinomonadales bacterium | reverse complement strand
GGGGTTATAACGGCCGCGGCGTTAAAATGCCTGAACGGTGAGATATTGGCCAAGTTCGTAATGGACCCGGAACGCCTCGGCGTTGATAAGTCAAAGGTCCCGCCCCTGGCAGAACTTACGGCGCGGCTCCGCGAGATGGGCATTACCGATCCGAACAAGATCTACGATACCAACGACCTCGCTCCGGGTAAGAAGATCATCTTTTCAGCGACGGGTGTCACGGATGGAGCGTTACTGCGCGGTGTACGGTTCTTCGGCGCAGGCAAGCGTACACACTCCGTCGTTATGACTACTGATTCCAAGAGCATTCGGTTCGTCGATACCGTACATGTCGAAGGCGGCCCGGACGCTATTATTCGATTTTAATAAAGGCATACTCAAATGGCCGTTACACCTCAATACGTTCTCGACCTGGGCGAAGTTACGGCCGATGATGTCGCGCTGGTCGGGGGCAAATGTTCCAGTTTGGGCGAACTTTTCCGCGAACTGACCGGGCAGGGCGTACGGGCAGTTGACGGATTTACTACCACAAGCCACGCCTATGACCTGCTGCTCGATACCGACGGGCTGCGAAAGAAACTGCAAAAGTTGTTAAAGGGGTTGGACGCCAACGATCTCGATGAACTAGCGCGCGTCGGCGGTGAGGCACGTGCGCTTGTTTATAAGACACCACTGCCCGCTGATGTCGAAGCAGCTATTGTGGGTGCCTACCAGAAGCTCGGCGAACGTATCGGCAAAAAGAGCTTTGAGGTCGCGGTCCGTTCGTCGGCAACTGCCGAAGACCTGCCGGACGCATCGTTTGCGGGGCAGCAGGACACGATATTAAATGTGCTCGGCGAGACAAACCTAATGGAGGCGTGCCGCGAGTGTTACGCCTCTTTATGGACCGACCGTGCGATCTCGTATCGTACAGCTAAGGGCTTTGACCATTTCGACGTTGCTCTCTCGATCGGCATCCAGCCGATGATCCGCTCCGATGTAGCATGTTCGGGCGTGATGTTTACTCTCGATACCGAAAGCGGTTTTCGCGAGGCTGTCGTGATCAACGGCGCCTGGGGCCTCGGCGAAGCGGTGGTGCAGGGCATGGCGACGCCGGACGAATGGATCGTCTTCAAACCGACCCTTAAGCTTGGATTTCGGCCCATTGTAACTCGAAAACTGGGTGTCAAAGAGGTCAAGATGGTGTTTGGCGATAACGGCGGCGGCACACAGGTGCGTGACGTCGTTGAATCTCAGCGAAACAGGTTTTGCCTTGCCGGGTTCGAGGTCCTAAAACTTGCGGAATGGGCGTGCAAGATCGAGGACCATTATTCCAAAAGGGCCGGGAAGAGCCAGCCGATGGATATCGAATGGGCCAAGGACGGGGTCACCGGTGAACTCTTCATCCTGCAGGCACGCCCTGAGACGGTCCATGCTCAGAACACGGCGAACTACGTAGAGACCTATCGCCTGACCGGTATTCACGGTGCACCCTTGTCCAGCGGAGTGGCTGTTGGCGAAAAGATCGGACAGGGCGCCGCCCACGTCCTGCTCGACCCTTTAAAGCTTAGGACTTTCAAAGAGGGTGAAATCCTCGTCACGTCGATGACCGACCCGGCGTGGGAACCCATAATGAAGCGTGCGTCGGCGATAGTCACCGAACGCGGTGGCCGCACATGTCACAGCGCCATTATCAGTCGGGAACTCGGGATACCCTGCATCGTCGGTACGGGCGATGCGACCGAAAAGATCCGGACCGGTTCCGACGTTACTGTCTCGTGTGCCGAGGGCGACCGCGGGAATATCTACTACGGCAAGATCGATTTTAAGATCGAGAAGAATAAGATCACCGACAGCGAGCGGCCGCGAACTCAGATCCTTATGAACGTCGGCGACCCGGACCACGCCTTCCAGGTGTCGCGGCTTCCGAATGACGGTGTCGGGCTCGCTCGTCTTGAGTTTATTATCAACAATCACATCGGTATTCACCCGATGGCCCTCGTAAACTATCCGAACCTCAGAAACCGAGCCGACATCGAACTTATCGCGGAACGCATACTCGAAGAGGACCCAAAAGACTTTTTTGTACGGTCGCTCGCTGAGGGTGTCGGACGCATAGCGGCAGCGTTCTATCCCAAACCGGTGATCGTCCGTATGTCGGATTTTAAGTCGAACGAATACGCGATGCTGATCGGCGGTAAGGAATTTGAGCCTATCGAAGAGAACCCCATGATCGGATTTCGCGGTGCGTCGCGTTATTATGACGATCGCTACAAAGCGGGATTCCGGCTCGAGTGCCTCGCACTGCAGTGTGCACGCGAAGACATGGGCTTGTTCAACATTAAGCCCATGATACCGTTTTGCCGGACCGTCGAGGAGGGTGAAAAGGTCATTGCATTGATGGCTGAACACGGGCTCAAACAGGGCGAGAACGACCTTGAGATCTATGCAATGTGCGAGTTGCCGGCGAATGTCGTGTTTGCCGACGAGTTCCTCAAGGTGTTTGACGGCTATTCGATCGGTTCGAACGACCTGACGCAGCTTGCCCTCGGCCTCGACCGTGACTCCGAAATGGTTGCCCATCTGTTCGACGAGCGAAATGGTGCGGTTGAGAAAATGGTGGCGATGGCCATCGACGCCGCAAAGCGGGCGGGTAAGAAGATCGGTATCTGCGGCCAGGCGCCGTCGGATTATCCGGAATTTGCCGAGTTTTTGGTCAATCGCGGGATCAATTCGATATCGCTTAACCCCGATACGGTCATCCGCACGACCCATCATATTCTCGAAACCGAGAAAGCCCTCGCTAAGCGGGCTGCCTAGCATTATTCTGTCTGCCCGATGACTTCACCCGCCAAGGATTACGTATCCGTTGACGAACGCCGTAGAATGCGGAAGAAGGCTCTTCGATCGTGGGCTGTGGCGTTAGCCGTTGTTTTTGTTTGGACGTTAATGATCGTCGCCGCACCGGTGGCGAAGGCGAACGGTATCGACGGTATCTCGACACCGCTGTATAAATTCTTCGGTTTTATCTGCCATCAGATGCCGGACCGGTCTTTTCACGCCGCCGGGGAATCGTTCGCGGTCTGTTCCAGATGTTTTGGAGTTTATTTTGGGATTCTACTGGGTTTTGTCGTTTATCCACTTTGGCAAAACATCGATGACATCGAGCCGTTGCCGCGGTTCTGGCTGTTTCTTTCGCTGATCCCCATCAGCGTAGACTGGAGCCTTACATTTGTGGGGATCTGGGAGAACACTCAACTTTCGAGGGTCGTCACGGGTGCGATACTGGGATTTGCATGTGCAACCTTTATTATACCGGCGATCAGCGAGATCACGAGGAACCTCACAATGAGGAAACGCCCCGCGTGATGATCGGTGCTCAACCTGGACAGTTTAGAACTTTCGTTGACTTGGATTCGTAGAAGATGCAAGATTAAAAATACCGAAAAAGTTATGGGTTTTACAAAAGAAAGTGCCGTACAGAGTGCAAAGCAGGACCTCGCAAAACGTTTGAAGATCGCAACAAGCGATA
This sequence comes from Pyrinomonadales bacterium, assembly GCA_038323125.1. Lineage (GTDB taxonomy): Bacteria > Acidobacteriota > Blastocatellia > Pyrinomonadales > Pyrinomonadaceae > OLB17. The sequence goes on along the minus strand of JBBQGO010000181.1, from coordinate 2,015 downwards.
TAAAAGAAGCGGGAGTGGCTGAAAAGGAATTTCCTGACATGTCGCTGGGATCACCCGAGAGCGGCGAGATGTCAGCGCAGATGATATCGAGCGGCTGGCAGATCCGTCTGTCCGCAAAGGGCCGCATGCATGAGTATCGAGCTGATAAATACCAATTACGTCTGCACAACTTTAACGGCGCCAATTACGTCATAGAGTCGTAGCAAAGCGCGAGCAGCCGGCAGCGGGCCATACGCAGTTCAGGAGCATTAACATGAATCGCAATAATATCTGGATACATATCAGTCTTGCAGTGGTGTTGATCACCATCGCAGGTGTGCTGGGGCAACTCGGCAGGTATAGAGAGGCGCTCAACGTCTCAGACGGCACTGCTAAGCGAAAGACGGTCGAACGGGTTGAGATCAAGGCGCCGGAGGCTAATACGGTGCCTGAGGTGCTTGTTCGGTTTAAGCCCGGTGTGTCGCTGGAGACGGTCAGATCGGTCGCCTACCGCAATAACGACATACTCAGCGATGCGATCGAATCGGTCAGCGGCCTCACCGTAATTGACGACCGGGATGACGCAGACCCCGCAGCCGTTGCAGATCAATACGCCGCGATGACGGACCTGGTCGAATACGCCGAGCCCAATTATCAGATCGAGTTGGATGAGCCCATTCAGAAAGCTGCCTCGAGAGATCTGGTTTACCGCGAACCTTCCGGCCCGATGCCGAATGATCCGCATTTCGGCGACCAGTGGGCCCTGAACAACCTGGGACAGGACGGCGGCAAAGAGGGTGCCGATCTAGGTGCACTGAAGGCCTGGCTCACGACCAAAGGGAGCACTGAGGTTGTCGTGGCCGTGCTCGACAGCGGCGTAGATTACAATCATGTCGACCTGAGGGCCAATATGTGGACCCGGCCTGCCAGCGTTTCTGCGTACACCGACGCAGACTTAGGCGATTTTAACGACATCAACGGTTACGACGGCACGAACAAGATCGCCGACCCGATGGATGACAACGGGCACGGAACCCATTGCGCAGGCATCATAGGTGCCGAGGGCGATAATGGCGAGGGCATCGCCGGCATCAATTGGACCGTGAAGATCATGCCGCTCAAGTTTCTCGGACGCGGCGGCTTTGGCTCGACAAACGATGCGATCGAGGCGATCAACTACGCTATCGACCGTAAGAAGAACGGCGTGAACGTTCGCATTATTAGTGCCAGTTGGGGATCGACCTCTAAGTCTAAAGCTCTTGGCGACACGATCCGTGCGGCAGGCGAAGCGGACATCTTGTTTGTAGCCGCCGCCGGCAACAGCAGCACCGACAATGACCGCCGGCCGCATTACCCCTCCAATTACGACCTGCCCAATATAGTAAGCGTTGCGGCCCTCGACAGGTTGGACAATCTGGCATCGTTCTCGAACTATGGTATTAAGACCGTCCATATCGCCGCACCCGGCCGGGACATTCTCTCTACATGGTTAAAGGACAGCTATCGCGAGGCTTCTGGAACCTCGATGGCAACGCCCTATGTCTCCGGCGTTGCAGCCCTCATAGTTGCCAGCCAGCCAAATATAACGATGGCGAAGCTGCGGGAACGGCTGTTAAGATCGGTGGATAAGATCGATTCGCTTAACGGAAAGGTCGCGAGCGGCGGCCGCCTAAACGCATCGAAAGCGATCCTCGACTGAGGCTGGTGCCGCGGCGGGTGAGCGAACGCATTACGCCCGGCCGACGGACCTTTAGAACGGTATCAAATTCACAATTCTCTGCCCGGGTCGTTTACGGCCCGGGCCTTTTTATTTTGTATTCGAGGCCGCCCAGGCGTATTGTTAATATTTGATCCGCCGCAGCCGCCGCTCGATTTTATGCCCGGAACTCTCTATCTAGTCGCTACCCCGATAGGTAACCTGCAGGATATGACGTTCCGCGGCGTTGAGGTTTTGCGGACGGTCAACGTGATCGCGTGCGAAGATACGCGGCATACGCGGAAGCTGCTTACCCATTTTCGAATATCGAACGCCGTGG
>JBBQGO010000180.1:0-5559 GCA_038323125.1 Pyrinomonadales bacterium | reverse complement strand
ATCAATATTGCGTCCGCACCGAGTTCCATCGCGATGGCGGCATCTGACGGTACGCCGACACCGGCGTCGACGATTATCACCGCATCGGGCAACTGCTCGCGCATGATGCGAAGATTGGACGGGTTTTGAACACCCATCCCTGATCCGATCGGTGCCGCCAGCGGCATGACTGCCGGACAGCCGGCATCCAGCAGCTTTTTGGCCATGATCAGGTCGTCTGTGAAATACGGCAGCACGATAAAACCCTCCTTGACCAGCACCCTTGCCGCTTCGAGCGTTTGTTCGTTGTCAGGGAGCAGCGTAACGGGATCGCCGATGACCTCCAGTTTGATCAATTCGGTTTCGAGTGCCTCGCGTGCCAGGCGGGCTGTCCGTATGGCGTGGTCCGCATCGAAACACCCAGCGGTATTCGGGAGTATTCGCATCTGTGGGCCAAGGTGATCGAGAAACGATTCCTCACTGCCATCCAACGGCACACGGTTGACCGCCACCGTCACCATCTCGGCCCCCGAGGCCGCATGGGCCGCCTTCATCTCGTCGTAAGAACGATACTTGCCCGTTCCAATGATCAGCCGCGATGTAAACGTTGTTCCCGCTAACGAAAAAGTGTCTGACATTCAAAACAATTTTCACGCAAAGGCGCCAAGAACGCAAAGCAGTGCACGTTCTGACAGCCAAATAACCGCGAAAAGATGTTGGGCCGAGTCCGAACCGGGATCCGCTGCCATTCCACGAGGGGAATGTGTTCCAAGTTGCGTCTCGCCTCAACCGCCGCCCACGAAGTGAACGACCTCGATCTTGTCGCCGTCACGGACGAGTGTATCGGGCCAGTCACCGCGGCGGACCACATCTTTGTTCAGTTCTATCGCGACCCTCTGTTTTGGCAAAGAAAAAAGCTCCAGGAGTCGATCAAGGTCGATCTCTCCGGGAACTTCGCGTTTCTCGCCGTTTATCTGAACTGATATCACGACTTAAGTTTAATGCCTCTGACAGCGCTCGGCCAAATCAGGCGGGGGTAACGACACGCCGCAGCTCGATCTCTTCTCCATCGCTCATTGCCCTTACGAGCAGGGCCGCACGTCCGGCTTGGAACTGCGGGAGCAGCAGATGCACCTTAGCGAGGCCATTGGCATCGGATCGGGCGTGAAAGATAACGGGGCGAAAGCTCGAGCCGAGCACCTTGATCATTATCTGAGCGTCCTTTACCACCTTTCGTTCAGTGCCGCGGCAAACCATTATATTCACAGTCCGCCTGTCGCCGCCCTTGAATTTTGATTCGCCAAGTAGTTCTATGCTCAGCTTCGCATTCACGGGGCGTTCGCGTCCGGACAGTTCGCTGACAACCGCGACCGCATCGGCGGGCATTATCACTTCCTCGATGATCTCTGTCGCCTCGATCAGGGGCTCGTCGATGCTGGCGCCGCGCAAATGAGAGTAATCCTGAGGTTCGACGCGGGCGGGCAATGCAGTCTCGCCCGGCGTATGTTCGATCCGCGGAACAAAAGGAGGCGGCAGCGGGCCAAGCATCCCTGAACTGCCAAGCGTTGAATGTTTCGCGGCCGGAACCGGTTCGGCCGCCGCGATGACGGTCTCGGGTGCTACGATAGCCGGTTCAACAGCGACCGCAACCGCCTCGGGTTTGTTCCTCGGGCCTGCGGCCGCCGCCTTGCCTGACATACCCTTTAGTTCAGCGATCCGCCCTGCACGAACGGCCGCGCAGATCAGCTTGTGCTGACGCCCGACACGCTCCGCCAGGGCCTTTTCGTCAAAGTTAGCGGCCGCGAGGTCGTCGTAGCTCACACGCTTGCTCGCGAGTATCGTACCTCCATCGTAAACCAGCGACACGATCAGGCGCGCGGACAGGCCTTTGTCCTCGGTCTGCACATGATACACAGTACCGTTAAATTCTATATCTGTATTGAAACCTGAGATCACGGGAACTATTTTGACCGAGAGACGAGGAAAATGGAGCGGTTCGGCGGCGCGCGTTAGCCATTTATCAAGTTATCATACCGCTTTTAGCAGGGTCAACGAATAAATGACTTTAGGTTCCGGGGGGACGGTTAGGGGTCGGGAATTGGGAAGGTGAGTGCCTTGACACTAATTACTGCTTAAATTAGGATTTAGCTTGAGCCGGAATGTTTCGTCTGTTTTTGAAATGCGCGTCATTTCAGCGGCATTTTACGGTTTGGCGCATCACTTTTTAAGTACGCAATGTCGGAATTTAACGCCTTTGATTACGCACCTATCGGGATCATGTTTTTGGTCGCCGCGGGCTTTGGGCTCAGCCAGTTGTTTGTCGCCCAGTTCATCGGCCCGCGCAAGCGGACAGCGGTCAAGGGCATGCCGTACGAATCGGGCAAGGACCCGGTAGGATCGGCTCGCGACAAGTATTCGATGAAGTTTTACCTTGTCGCGGTCACGTTTTTGCTGTTCGATCTGGAAGTGCTCTTTATGGTGCCGTTCGCTGTCGCGTTCAAGGACCTGCTCGCCCAGGAAAACCAGACCGGAATTCTCTACGGCACTGTAGCTTTCGTCGGGATGATGATCTTCCTCGTCACGGTGATCGTAGGATTGGTTTACGATTGGAAAAAGGGGGCATTTGACTGGAGCATCGATGCAAGGACCTCCGCACGCGCACAGGCCATTGCAATGCGAAAGCGAAAACCGAATCAAGGGGTCGATCTGCCGGGCACGCTTTAGGTCGATGCGGCTATTAATATGGGTTTAGAAAACACACTTTTCGAATCGTTGCCCGATGTCGTCACCGTCAGGCTAGACGCGCTTATCAATTGGTCACGCAAGAGCAGTCTCTGGCCGGCGACCTTCGGACTGGCATGCTGCGCCATTGAGATGATGAACACGGTTTCGGCGCGCAACGACCTTTCGCGGTTCGGAGCAGAGACGTTCAGGGCCTCGCCACGCCAGGCGGACGTGATGATCGTCTCGGGGCGCGTTTCGCGAAAGATGGCTCCCGTACTTCGACGCATCTATGATCAGATGGCTGAGCCCAAGTGGGTGATCTCGATGGGTGCCTGCGCCACCTCGGGTGGTGTTTTTGATAACTACGCCATCGTTCAGGGTGTGGACAAGGTGGTTCCGGTCGATATCTATGTTCCGGGCTGTCCGCCGCGACCCGAGATGCTAATACACGCGATCACGATGCTCCAGGACAAGATAATGAAGGAATCGGTAAAGGACCGCCGCGATACTTATGAGCCCGAATCGCGCGTCTCGATAGTTCCGGGGACCTTGCCGGTGACCGAGGGTACTGCCCTCGAAAAAGAAACCGCGACCGAGGTCGCCGGCGGACAGACTTCGCGGCCCTATTCGATACCGTCGAAGCACGAGAAACGCCGATCATCATAATGCTCAGATACACATTATTCCTGGCGACAGTCCTGGTTGCGGCCTTTGCCATTGCTGGGCCTGTCGCGGCACAGGAACGCGTAAAATGGGTCGCACCTCAGTCCGGCACCTGGGAGGTGATCGGCGTGGACGAAGAAAATGTGGTCTGGACGGGGAGCAGCCTGAGACTGGCCCGGCAAACGACATCGGGCAACAACGTGACGGTAAGAGGTTATTTTGATTGGCGGTCGTCTGATGGCGAATTCATGGGCCGCGAATACGTGAGAGGCACATTTGACCGTACCAACGGCCGGATGCTGCTTCGCGGTTATAGGATCAGGAACGAACGGGGCGAGCTGGCACTAGGACGGTATGTGGGTTTTCTTGGCGGCAAGGGCCGCCGCATTATGCGGGGCCGATGGGGCGGTAACGATGTAGTCAAAGGAGAGTGGTCGGCCGTGTTCTCGCCGAGGTAGTTTGGAATCGATATGGAGTCTCTGAACGGGTTCGTAGAGAAGATCAAAGAGCGTAATGCGGCGTGGGTTTCGGATATCACCGAGGGTCACGGCGAGATAACCGTCGTGGTTCCGAGTGCATCGATAGTCGACGTGTGTTCGTTCTTGAAGGACGCCCATGGTTTTGACATGCTTGCCGACCTGTGCGGCGGGGACCGCGGACCCGAGGAAGATCCGCGATTTGAAGTCAATTATCATCTCTTTTCGACCAAACACTATAACCGGCTGCGTCTCAAGGTCCTGTTGAGCGAAGACGACCCGAAGGTAGAGACCGTCACCGGCGTCTGGCGGACGGCCAATTGGCACGAACGAGAGACCTATGATATGTTCGGCGTCATTTTCGAAGGCCACCCCGACCTGCGGCGTATTCTTATGCCGTCCGATTTTGATGGCTTTGCCCTGAGAAAGGACTTTCCGCTTCGCGGCTATGAGCCGTACAGCATGAACTAGTTCGACGCGATTATGAGCGCAGTTTTAGAAACAGAACCGCTTGATCTGAGCCTCGACTCGGAAATGACGTTGTCGATGGGGCCGCAGCATCCTTCGACCCACGGCGTTTTGCGTCTCGAACTGCAGCTCGACGGTGAACTGGTCCTCAAGGCCACTCCGGATATCGGCTATCTCCACACGGGAATGGAGAAGCTATTCGAATATAAGAAGTATCAACAAGGCATAGTTATCACCGACCGGATGGACTACCTTAATCCGCTCGGCAATAACCTCGCCTATGTAATGGCGGCGGAAAAGCTGCTCGGGCTGGAAATACCCGAGCGTGCACAGGTGATCCGTGTCCTGTTCTGCGAACTCCAGCGCATCGCGTCGCATATGGTCTGGCTGGGGACGAGTGCCCTCGACCTGGGCGCGATGAGCATATTCTTTTTCTGTTTCCGTGAACGCGAAAAGATCCTGAATCTGATCGAGGCAGCGTCCGGCGGACGCATGACCCCTAGCTATTTTCGCATCGGCGGTTTGATGATGGACCTGCCGGCGGGCTTCGAACGGCGGTGCAGGCAGTTCACCGACGACTTTCCCGATGCATTGGACACGTTCAACACGCTCGCCACAGGCAACACCATTTGGCAGAGCCGTACGAAAGGCGTCGGAGCGATCTCGACCGAGGACGCTATCGACCTGGGGCTCACCGGGCCATGCCTGAGGGCATGCGGCGTGGGAGTCGATCTGCGGCGGCACAACCCCTACACCGGTTACGAGACATACGATTTCGAGATACCGACCGAGACGGACGGCGATGTGTGGGCACGATTTATGGTACGCATGCGTGAGCTGGTCGAGTCGCACAAGATCGTTTTCCAGGCCCTCGACCGCCTCAAGCCCGGACCGATCAAAGCTGACGCACCAAAGGTAGTCCTGCCTGACCGCGACGATATGCGAAAGCATATGGATTCGCTCATCCACCATTTCCTGATCGTGGCCGAGGGCTTTAACATCCCGCCGGGCGAAGTCTATATGCCGATCGAGGCTTCAAAGGGCGAGCTTGGCGTTTATATGAAATCCAACGGCGGCCCCAAGCCCGAGCGCGTACATTTCCGCGGCCCGAGCTTTATCAACCTGGCCGCATTGCCGCTGATGAGCGAAGGCGAGATGCTGGCAGATGTCGTTGCGATCATTGGTTCACTGGATATTGTTTTGGGGGAGATAGATAGATAGGCAGCACCGGAGGGGATCAATATGTCTG
>JBBQGO010000179.1:0-5583 GCA_038323125.1 Pyrinomonadales bacterium | reverse complement strand
GAGTTCTATCCCTTCCACAGATCATCCATGGCGAATGGCCTGGTCAAACAAACGGCTTATGGAACAAGAAACTAAACCATGAAATATAGGACATTTCTAAAGAGTTGAAACATAGGACATTTCTAAAGAGTTTTGACAGTTCAAACCCTGGTCGGTAGGCGAAGTTCGCACTTTACAGTTCTTTACAACGGGTGACAAAAAAACGTTAGACTAAACGCCCGGTGGCTGCGTCAAAAGGTGGTAAAGCGAAAGCTTAGAAAACACAAAAAGAGGTACCAAATGTCATTAAAAAATAAATTCTTTTCATTTCTTACAATTGCGCTCGGCGTAGCTGTTTTCTCATCCTTCACAATGGCGCAGGACGCTGCGGGTTCAACGGCCGCACCCAATGCTGAGAAGCGTATGAAGGGCGGCAAGCACGGGGGCAAAGGCTGGGGCAGGGGCCACAAGATGGGCCGAGGCGGAATGGGAATGCTTCACGCAGCTAATCTCACCGACGCTCAGAAAGAGCAGATCCGCGTTATTCGCGAATCGAACAAGCCGGCTCCCGGTATGATGGAAGAAGTCAAAACGCTGAGGACAGCGAAACGTGCAGGAACGATCACTGCTGAACAGCAGGAGCGTCTTAACGTGATCAAACAGGAACGTGCCGAAAGGGCAAAGTTGGTCCACGAACAGATCCAGGCGATCCTGACACCTGAGCAGAAAGCTCTGATCGAACAGAAAAAGGCAGAGCGAAAGCAGAAAATGCAGGAACGACGCCAGAACCGCCAGCAGATGGCGCCGGCCACAACCCAGGTTGGCTAATTGTTATTAACTAAAGACAGAAAGGCGTTGAGAGCGATCTCGACGCCTTTTTTTATCTCGGGTTTCGCAATAGTCACGCTATTGTCATTACGAGCTTTTGCAAATTTTCGCGAGAAAGAAAGTCATTTTCGCGCGCTAAGCGATTCATTTCCACAGGGGACACAAAGACGCTTCACAACGTCCATATACGTTCCAAATAAATGGTTAAACTACTAAATCTCGACCCCGTCATTGAACGCTCGGAGATCTGGACAAAGCCTTGTATTCGGCATCAGCATTGGTGTGTTTTGTGTGTTCGCGGGCAACATTCTTCTCGGAGAAATGATTTTGATAGTGGCGAAGTGATTTTATAACCGGTGCGCTTTCAAGTCCCAAGTGCAACGGGGTTAAGTTTATCAGACCAGTAGGCGACAAAGTCGAAAGAGCCTTCAGGGAGGAAAAGTTCGGCGGGACATTTCCATTGAAGGGACTTTCGAGGGCGTGTGTTGAGGTTCCAGGCGATGTCGTCGAGTTGATTCTGGGAAAAGGTGGAGAGGTCAGTGCCTTTTGGCATGAACTCGCGTATAAGGCCATTAGTATTTTCGTTGATGCCGCGTTCCCAAGGGCTGTGAGGGTGGGCGAAATAGACCGTGATGCCGGTTTTTTTAGTAAGTATTGCGTGTTTAGACATTTCCTTGCCCTGATCGTAGGTAAGTGAGCGGCGCATGTCCTTGTCAAAGCATTGGAGGATCTTTGAAAAGCCGTCAACAACGGCCTCGGAGGTGCCGTCGGGGAGTTTTACGATGGCGACATAGAGCGTCTTGCGTTCAACCAATGTGCCGACCCGTGAATGGCCGCGTTTGCCTATGATGAGATCTCCCTCCCAATGGCCCGGGACAAGTCTTTCATTGATATCCTTGCTCCGCATATCAATGCTGAGCATATTGGGTATCTGCCCGCGTCGATCGGTTCCTCGCGAGCGAGGCAGTCGCTTCTTATGGGAAAAGCGGAGCATATCTATCATCTGGGTCCGGAGCTCGCCTCGCGGCATCGCGTAGATGGCCTGATAGATTGTTTCGTGAGAAAGCCTCTCAGGTTCGTTCATACGCTTCATTGTACCCGCGATCTGCTCGGGTGAGAGATGTTGTTTTAAGCCATCAGTGACCTTCTTCCATAGAGCATTACCTGGCACCAGTTTCCTCGCCACACGCGGACGAGCAGCGAGGGCCTTTGAACGCTCGTCCGCACGAACAGCACAATAACCGCCTGCTTTGCGTGGCCGCCCACGTCGCCGCTTCGATACTGGAGCCACCCAGCCATTGCGGGCAAGTTCCCGAGTGACGCACGAAACCGGACGACTCAACCCCGCCGCAATTGCGGCGGGGTTGAGTCCCACCTGAAGATCAACTTGTATCTTTATCCGATCTCCAAGACTGAGATGTTTGTACCTTTTTGTCATGCAACATTCTTTCATATTTATTTCCTCCTGAATGTTGCACTTGGAGTTTGAGCGCGGCCCGGCGAAATGATTTTATTTCTGGCGAAATGATTTTATAAGTGGAGAAATGACTTTTCCCGCCGGCGAAATGATTTTATAACTTGCGAAATGATTTTATTAGTAACGAAATGATTTTATAACTTGCGAAATGATTTTTGTTTACAACAAAATGACTTTGTTGTTGGGAAAAATCGTTCCGGCCAGAAGATCGACCGCATATCAGTAAGGCCTTAACTGGTGATGGCGAACGGCTTAGCTGGCGGATTTCCAAAGATCACCCTTAGCGAGGCATTTTTCTAACGCTCGATGCGTTCGGAGTTTTGTTGGAAGGAAATTCCCTCGATCCTATCGAGGATAAACACAGGTTTGCGCTGCGGCGGGATATATCGATTGCGGCAATCGTACCGGGGATCTGGTTTATTGCATTATCACTTGCCCGCCGAGCAGTTCAGCGACTTGCGATTCGACGATCGCACGGATCTCTCCCAAATGCTCATCTGAGTCGGCTTCAAACCTTAATACGAGGATCGCCTGCGTGTTCGACGCACGAACCAGGCCCCAGCCGTGCTCGAACAAAATGCGGGCACCGTCGATGGTGATCACCTCGTACTCGCGTTCGAAGTATTCGGCGATATCGGCAACCAGCCGGAATTTGGCCTCATCCGTACATTCAACCCGAAGCTCCGGGGTCGAATATGTTTTCGGCAGGTCGGCCAGCAGCTCGGACAGAGGTTTATCGGTCCTCGAAAGTATCTCGAGCAAGCGGCCGCCGGCATAGGTCGCGTCATCGAAACCGTAAAAACGATCGGCGAAGAAGATATGTCCGCTCATCTCACCGGCCAGGGCTGCGGACGTCTCCTTCATTTTGGATTTGATCAGCGAGTGCCCGGCCTTCCACATAATAGCGGTGCCGCCGCGTTGCTCGATATCATCAAATAAGGTTTGCGAGCATTTTACCTCAGCGATGATGGTCGCCCCCGGTTGGACCTGGAGGATGTCGCGAGCAAAAAGAACCATCAATTCGTCGCCCCAGATAATGCGGCCCGTTTCGTCGACAACTCCTATACGGTCGCCGTCACCGTCAAATGCGATCCCGAGGTCGGCACCACTTTTGCTGACGGTAGCTATGAGGTCAACCATATTTTCTTCTACGGTTGGGTCAGGGTGATGATTGGGAAAGGTCGAGTCGGGATCGGTGAAAAGCTCGATCATTTCGATGCCCAACTCGCGATAGACCGGGACACCGGTTACGCCGCCCATACCGTTCCCCGCGTCGATCACGGCCTTTATCTTTCGCGGCCCCATCCGGACACGCAAGGTGATATCGCGGCAGTAATCATCGAGTACGCTCAAATGCTCGACAGAGCCGGAGCCGCTTTCGTGGTCACCGGCTTCGACTATCGCCCTGATCTCCTGGATCTGCGAGCCAAATAGCGTCGAGGTGCCGAGGCAGATCTTAAAGCCATTATGGTCGGGCGGGTTATGCGACCCGGTTATCATCACACCGCCGTCCACCGGTTTTGTGAACGCCGTGTGGTACAGCACCGGTGTCGGGACCATCCCGATCAGAACGGCGTCGCATCCCGTCTCGTTGAACGAGCGTGTCAGCAGATCGCAGAACACCGGTGAACTTGCTCGTGCGTCGTAGCCGATCGCTATTCGCTTTGCACCGTTACGGCGAAAGAACGTACCGATCGCGAGTCCGAGCTGGGCCACGCCGTCTTCGGTCAATTGCGCGTCGACGATGCCGCGTATATCGTATTCCCTGAAAATGTTTGGATCCATAAGGCTTGATGTTAGACAATTTTGACCCAAGGCCACGCGCCGCGTAAAGTCCGTGCCTGCGATTGGCTTTTAGAAATGGCTGCTTTTGCTATATTCTCGAAAGGTGTCAGGGCAACAGGTGACCTGCCGCTGGCATCGAAAAACATGCGTCACCTGTTAAATTCCATTATGAATAGTTCGTACCGGCTAACCTTAATTTCGTTATTTTTGCTTTCATTTGTGTTCGTGACCGCTGCGTCTGCGCAAACCGGCTCGCCGACCCCTCCGTTGGTCGAGGACAATGATGTTACAAAGGTTTTTGAGGTGCGCCTCCCGGTGACAGTGACACAGAAGAAGGACCTTATCAAGGGCCTTTCGCGCGGAGATTTTCTGGTTTTTGAGGATGGTGTACAGCAGGAGGTTACGTTCTTTTCGGATGAGAAGACGAACCCACCCGTTTTTGTCGGGGTTCTGATGGATACATCGTCATCGACGGCGGGCAAATTGGGTTTTTCTAAACAGGCCGCGGCGGATTTTCTTTATTCGGTTATTCAGCTCCGGAAAGACCAGGCTGCATTTATGACCTTTGACCATGAGGTGAATCTGAGACAGGATTTTACGGACAAACTTGACCTGCTGCAGCGTGCCGTTGACAAGGTAAAAAAGACCGGCTCGCAAACCGCGCTTTATGACGCCGTCTGGCAGTTTGCTGATGAGAAGCTTAGAAATGCCCCGGGCCGCCGCGTGATCGTCATCATCACCGACGGCGATGACACCTTTAGCCGTGCCGAATTAAGAGATGCGATCGACATTGCTCAGCGAACCGAGACCACGATATTCGGCATTTCGACAAAGGCCGGCTTCCTCGGAACGGTACCTGGCGTCGAAGCAGGAACGGTCAATGACAAAGGCGATAAGCTCCTCACCCAACTCTGTGAAGAGACAGGCGGCGAAGTTTTCTTCACCGGCGATATGCTCCAACTCGAGAAAGCCTTCAGAAAGATCTCAAACGAACTTCGGTCTCAATATCTGATCACATACAGACCGGCAAATCAGAACTACGATGGCCGCAGCCGTAAGGTCGAGGTTCGCTTTGCGGACAGGGACAAGACCAAGAAGTACAAGATCCGCACGAAGAACAGTTACCGGGCGGTCAGGGACACGTTGAAATAGGAGTTTATGATGTTTTTGAAAAATAACTTTCTGGTCCTGGTCACGGCGGTCATTACCCTGTCGGCCCTAATTGGGTTTTCGGCGGCCCGAGCTCAACAAGTACCTGCCGTGCCTGCCGCGAATTTACCCTCTCCGACGTCAACGCCGCCGCCAGTCGATGAAGATGAGATCATCAAGATCGATACCGAGGTGGTTAACGTGCTCTTTACCGCCCAGGACCGCAATCGCCGATTACTCACAAGCCTGAAACAGGAGGACATCCGGCTACTCGAGGGCGGAGTGGCCCAGGAGATCGTAGAGTTCTCACGACAGATCGACCTTCCGCTCAGCCTTGCTATTCTGATCGACACCAGCGTTTCACA
>JBBQGO010000178.1:0-5587 GCA_038323125.1 Pyrinomonadales bacterium | reverse complement strand
CGTAGTGAACCGAAACGGTGTCTACACTTTAAAGGGCGAGCAAAGGGGGCGTGGAAATACCGATTTCGTGAAAGTCGACGGAACGGTCAGATCGATCGACGCCAAGCAATTTGTTTTTGACGGCACGATCATCACCCATATAAGTCATATCAATGGCGGAGCACCCTGCACCCGCGAGGGCGAGATGACATTTCGGATCACGGGAAAACGCAAGTATTGGCGTCTGCAGCAGATCGATAACCCGTGCGACGGCGTTGCGGACTATGTCGATATATTTTTCAGGTAACAGAATGAAGGTTTTATTGGCGTCAGCATTTGTATTGTCGTTTTTCTTTATCGTGCCGGCACAGTCGGAACAGGCGGCCAGGGTGACCGAGATACAGGGTGCTTTACAGAAGGCAAATCTGGACGGCTGGCTGTTTTACGATTTTCGCGGAAGCGACATACTTGCACCCCGGATTCTCAAAACAGAACGCCTCGCAGGGTCGCGTCGTTGGTTTTATTATGTTCCGGCCCGTGGTGAGCCGGTTAAGGTCGTTCATGCGATCGAACCGGGACAACTCGATATACTGCCCGGGCGAAAACTCATTTACCGCGAATGGCAATTGCTGCAGTCGCAGTTAGGGAAGGCCATTCATGGCGACGCAAAGGCCAAGAAGGGTCTTCGTATCGCGATGCAGTACTCCCCCGCCAACGACATCCCATACATTTCGCGCGTCGATGCCGGTACGATCGAGACGGTTCGCAGCCTCGGGGTCAATATTGAAACCAGTGCCGATCTCGTCCAGCAGTTCGAGGCTGTTTGGACACCTGAGCAGCTGGCGATGCACACCGAGGCCTGCGTTAAACTCCAACGCATTATTCTGGAAGCATTTGCGGATATTAAACGCAGGATGAACGACAATATCCCAACCACTGAGATAGACGTTCAGCAGTTTATGATGAAGCGGTTTGGCGAGGAGGGAATGCAGCCGTCGCCGATGATCGTGGCGGTCAATGCCAATGCCGCCTCACCGCACTATTTTCCGACCAAGGACCGAAACTCAGCGATCAACGTTGGGGATCTTGTCCTCATCGACTCGGTAACAAAGCTCACAAAGCCGAAAGCCCCGGCGGCTGACCTGACATGGGTCGGGTACGTCGGCGAAACCGTTCCGGACGAGCATGTAAAGATCTGGAAAATCGTGCGCGAGGCTCGTGACGCGGCATTCGAGTTTGTAAAGAGTTCGTTTAAGGCAGGTAAGCAGATCAAGGGAGCCGATGTCGATGACGTGGCCAGGGGCGTGATCCGCAAGGCCGGGTACGCGGACCAGTTCCTGCACCGCACAGGCCACTCGATCGGCGAGGAGGGCCATGGGAACGGTGCGAACATCGACAACCTGGAAACGCGTGATACCCGCACACTCATTCCCGGAACGGCATTCTCGATCGAACCCGGCATCTATCTCGCAGGCAAGTTCGGCTTACGTTCCGAGATCGATGTATACGTCACAGAGAACGATGCGATCATCACTGCCCCGCATCAAACCGAGATCATCGCGATAATGAAGTAGAACTGTTCCCGCTGACTTATGCTCAATTTTGCAATTGAAACAGCCCGTGACGCGGGCCAGATACTGCTGGAAAAGTTTGGACGCGGTATTAAGGTCTCGAAAAAAGGCGATATCAATCTTGTAACCGAGGCAGACCTCGCTTCCGAGGCGTTGATCATCGAGCGGATAAAGTCGTTCTATCCCCGGCACTCCATTCTCGCCGAAGAATCCGGTGAAGCAGTCATCATCGGGGGCGAGAATACCTGGAAATGGATCATAGACCCGCTCGACGGCACGACAAACTACGCGCACGGGTATCCATGTTTCTGCGTTACGCTCGCACTTGAGCATGATGGAGAGATAGTTATCGGGGTGACTTTTGACCCAACCAGAAACGAGTTGTTTGCCGCCGAACGCGGCCGCGGTGCGACCCTTAACAATCAGGCCATTCGGGTTTCCGAAGCCGAACAATTGAGCGAAAGCCTGATCGTTACGGGATTTCCATATGATTTCAAACGTCGTGAGGATTTTGCACGCCATCTCACACAATTTTTGCTGAACTCGCGCGGGGTGCGTCGCGACGGCTCGGCGGCGATCGATATGGCGTATGTTGCCTGCGGACGTTTTGACGGTATGTGGGAAGAGGGCCTCAACCCATGGGACATGGCCGCGGGTGTTCTGCTTATCGAAGAAGCGGGCGGCCAGGTCAGCGGCTACGACAATTCGAAGTTAAGTATCTACTCGCCACCGATGGTCGTGAGCAATGGGCTGATCCACTCTCAGATGCTGAAAATACTCTATTGAAAAGCCGCGGGGATCGGCCGATCGGTCGAGATCCCCCAGTCCACAGCGCTAAAGCCCGACGTAGATCCCTGGAGGTACCAGATGCCATCGCGGTAGACTGCAATATCGCTATTGCCATCGCCGTCATAGTCGGCCGGAACGGGAACGTCGGTAGGAAGGCCGAAGTTAAATGCGAGGAATCCGTTGGTTGACCGGTCTATATACCAAATACCGTCTCTATAAACCGCCACATCAGTAATTCCGTCTCCGTCATAATCTACCGGCACGGGTATATCGCTAGGCAATCCGAAAAAAGTGGTTCGGACGCCGTTGTCGGCACTTAAGTTCATATACCAGATACCCGCGCGGAAGACACTCAAGTCGCCGAGACCGTCTCCGTCAAAATCGCCAACGAGCGGCCGATCGCCATCCAACCCAAACTGTGTCGCCGTAAACTGTCCGGTCAAACTTCCCAGCCGGTACCAAACTCCATCCGCCGGCCGGAAAACCGCTATATCAGCTCGGCCATCCCCATCATAGTCGTTTGGAACGGGCACGTCTCCGCTTTGGCCAAATTGCGTTTGCGAGTAGGTAAGGTCCGAACTGCGAAGCGTGTACCACGTTCCGTCTGATGGGCGAAACACCGCAATATCAGTCTTGTTGTCTCCGTCAAAGTCGGCAGGCGCGATCTGATCCGTGGCTGATCCAAAATAATCGACCGAGAACCCTTCGGATCCGCTCAACTGCGTGTACCAAATTCCCGGGTCGGGACGATAAACCGACACATCGGACCTGCCATCGCCGTCGAAATCAAAGGCGGTTCGAAGTACCCGCCGGATCGAAATATCGTTCCCGTCGCCCGCTTGATAGTTGATCTTATACGCAGTGTTCAGCGGCCCGGAAAAGACACCGCCATCCGGGAGGTTTAAGAACGTACCTTCGATAGCGTCACTGCCATCATTGCGCAGTATTACGAATTCATCGCCGATCGCAGGTTCAAAGCCATTCCACGGAAGTGGGGCGAGAATAGCGTTGTTTAATGAAACAGTTCCGGTTACATTCAATTGATCATGTCCGTCCGAGCCGGCTGTTGTCCCGCCGATCTTACAGACATAGGCGCCGTTCGCGGTGAAAGAAATGCCGTTTGATATGTTAAGTATCCCGGTAGGCGAAGTTAACGTGCCGGCGCTAATAACTCCCCGAGTCACATTAACATGGCCAACTGTGCCCGTGCCGCCAAAGCCGCTAAGTGTCAACGTTCCGGTCGGAGCAGCACTCTGTATCTCCACGGGGCTAGTTGCTATATTCGCGTCAACGACAAAAATGCCTTCGTTCAGCGTTATGACTCCGCTGAACCCGCTCGCGGTTATGATCGCCCCGGCACCGAGGCCATTTTTGGTAATATTGCCCGAACCGGAGATGAGGCCGATGGCAACAATGCCCGCACCGTCAATTGTCAGTGCCGAGCTTCCCAACCCCAGGATCAAGATCGTCGCGGTGCCGCCATTATCGGCCAGAAACGTTTGGCTGCCGTTCAACGTCAAAGGGATGCTGAATGTATGAGTACCGCCGTTGACGGTAAGACCGTTTGTCAGCCGGATAGGATTACCACCAAATGTATATGCCCCACCCTCAACCGTGATAGAACGAAAGCTGGTCAGAAAAAAGTAGTTGTTGTTATTCGACTGTTGAGCCCCATCGGCGGGAAAGACAAGATCGTCACCGGCGACCGGTGCGACGTCGGTTGTCCAATTTGCCGCGGTCTGCCAATTAGAACCTGAACCACCGCCGTCCCACACCTTTGTTGCAGGAAACACGCAGATCGAAAAGAGGATAACCAGTATGAACACATTAACAAAACGCATATAACATCTCCGAAAAACAGTTGGTCCGCCAGCCAAGAATGTAGCACAGCTTAACTTGCAAGACCATAGACGACTGACGCGTATTGCACATATCTTTCCCTTGGTGAAATCGGTATGCTAACCTAACACATCCATCGAATGGAGTAATTATGTCGTGGTTTCGTCGGGATAAGCCTAAGATCGAGGGGCAGGAAGACAAGGAAGAGCGCACGGTAAAGACCGAGGGCATCTTCGTTAAATGCCCTGAGTGCGAAAGCCCCCTGTATAAACGCGAGCTGACCGAGTCGCACGAGGTCTGCACGCATTGTTCGTACCACTTTCGCTACACCGCTGTCGGCCGATTGGAGGACCTCTTTGATGACGGACGCTATGAAAAGCTCGACGAAGAGATCACGTCAGGCGACCCACTCGGATTTGTCGACTCCAAACCCTACAAAGACCGGATCGAACAGGCAAAAGCGGTGTCGGGCCTCGCTGAGGCAATTGTTTCGGGGAAGGGAATGGTCGGTGGGCATCTCGTTTTTGCCGGTGCGATGGATATGTCGTTTATCGGAGGGTCGATGGGTTCCGCCGTCGGTGAAAAGATAACGCGCCTTGTCGAGCGTGCCGTTGAAGACCGCGGTGCGGTGATCATCTACGCGGCATCCGGCGGAGCACGAATGCAAGAGGGAACTCTGAGCCTGATGCAGATGGGCAAGATTTCGGCCGCTCTATCGCGGCTGCACGACGCGCGACTTCCCTTTATCTCAGTCCTTACAGACCCCACCACAGGCGGTGTGACCGCGAGCTTTGCGATGCTCGGCGATGTGATCATCGCGGAACCGAAAGCCCTGATCGGGTTTGCAGGCCCCCGCGTCATTGAACAAACCATAAGACAAAAGCTGCCCAAAGGTTTTCAACGCAGTGAGTTCCTTCTGGAACACGGCATGGTAGACATGGTGGTCGACCGCCGTAAGATGCGCGATGCAATAATCCGCTCACTAGACTTCATGATGAACAAAGGGATCGCCGCCTAGAAGCACCCATGAACTTCGCGGAGTCGACGCAGTATCTACTCTCCCTCGGCAACGAAGTTTCTGCGATGAAGCTCGGTCTTGAGAATATTCGCACGCTCCTTGAAGCTCTTGGAAACCCCCAAAACAACTATTTGAAAGTCCAGGTGGCCGGAACGAACGGCAAGGGATCGGTCTGCGCGTTTCTGGATTCTATCTGCACGTCTGCGGGTGTCGAGACGGGCGTATACACCTCTCCACATCTCGTCAGCATGACCGAAAGGATAAGGATCAGCGGCGAGGACATTAGTGAACACGACTTTGCCCTGCTTGCAGGCAAGGTCCGCGAGACCGCTGAGCAGTTGCTCACCCGCGGCGACATAGCTTATCGGCCAACGTTTTTTGAACAAATGAC
>JBBQGO010000177.1:0-5601 GCA_038323125.1 Pyrinomonadales bacterium | reverse complement strand
GTTTTCCTAAATTGACCATTGCAGCATCACTCTTCACCGGCAAATCTCCATTTCTCCTTTTCCCATTTTATCAGCAAGTTATGCCTTTCCAAGACCTCATTGAGTTTACGGTAATCTAAAATTTCGCCGTCAACAAACATCGAGATCTTTTGATAGTCTTTGGGCCTGCCGGCGAAAAGCCACATTGCCACGAGATGCTCCCGGTCAATAACTCGCGCATACCGATGATTGATCTTTAGCTCGTCGGCCGTGTCGATCGACTCGGACCATAAAGGATTTTTACTCGACTCGATAAATTGAATAAGCCAACCATCGATGTTAATAAACTCGTGATCGAAAGTATGTCCTTTTGATCGGGCAAAATCATATATCTTTTCGAGACTCAAAACCGGCCCGGGCTGTTCCTCTTTGAAGAAAAAGAAAATGTCCAGATCGATCGTCGAGATCGGTTCGGCATGCAGGATCGCAGCGAAAGCGCCGCCGATCGCATAATTCTCAATGATTCCGATTTTCTGCATCTCGACCAGCTCGGCCAGGACGATTGCGATATTGGTCGACGAAATAAGTCCTCCGCCAAGCTAGCTGGCAAACGATTCGATATACTTTCGCGTCACGTCCTTTAGCTCGTCGTAGGAACGGATCACATAGAGTATCGGCTGCATGTCCGAGTAGTCGTAGTCGGTGTTTATGACCTGTTCGAGGTCAAATGGCCGGCGCTCGACCTCACTGCCGAATGCATGTTCCAGCTCGCCAAAGCTTGATAACAGGCCGGCGCCGTATGCTTTTATATCGTGGCCATCCTCGACCATGCCAAATTCGACGGTAAACCAATACAGTCGGCCGAGTTCCTCGAGCTGCTTGTCGGTCGCGATGCGTGCCCCATGGCCAATGAACTGAGAAAAGTCGGCGAACGCCGGGTTTGTAAACATCGGGATATGCCCGATGGCTTCGTGGACAATGTCCGGTTCCGGTGTATATTCGGGCCGCGAATGGTGACGAATGTATTGGGTCGAGAGCATCGTCCGATACGACAGCCATGACAGGAACCCGCGTGTCTCGACCAAACCCTCGATCGGGGCGAGCCGAAAACCGGTCAATTCCTTTAGGCGGCGATTCATCTCTGAGAGCTGCGGGATGCGATCGTTCGACATGCCCAGGTCCTTTTTGGCCCTCAGGTAAAACGGGCTTGCGTACCTGTTCTGCAGCTCCTCCAGCTTTCCGGCGACATGCCGCCATACTCCCTGTTCCTCGTCAGTATATTCGACGTCAGTGATCACACCCGTTTCGCGAAACTTTTTCGCCAGGACCGCGATATAGTCGCGCCGCTGTCGATAATTCTCGTCGTTTGCACCCGGATGGTCGAGATGAAGTTGATTTATGTCTTCGAACTCCAGGTCACGAAACTCGGGCAAGTCTTCATCCGCAATGCGGTAATTACTGATGTCAACGGCAGATACTGTAGTGGTCGCGGCGGCTTCGTTCAACATTCGTAGCGTGGCTCCTTACTGAAATGTGATGCGGACTCTGGTTGTCGGGTTAACTGTATTCATATATTTTAGCCGATTTCCGGACGTGCGGGAATAGGCAAGCCAAAGTAATATAGTTGCGATGCTTTATAAATTAAGTTTGTTTAGTCTCTATGCTTTAATATCTATGGTAGGGTTGCCAATGAGGAATGTGGGCGAGCGTTTTGCAATTGGTGTCTCTTTAATCCAATACCGAACGCCAGAATGGGTCGAAAGTATCGCGGCACCGCGTGATAAAGTCGCCGGGCCACGAGGAATGGCCGCCGCGTCGGGAGCAACACGCCCAATGTCACGCGAAAAAATCGCAATGTCACGTTAATGCGCGGCGATATCACATGACTCGCGGCCGTTACCGCGTGCCAATTGCAGTGCACCATGTGAGCGGGCTGTTAATTCATGTGTCGACGCTTTGCGATAGCGTGCCCACAGATCGAAGACACGCGGAGCGAGCACTGTGTCGCGGAATAAAGCAGAGATATTCGGCATTGAAACAAGCAGAATGACAGGACCGGGAACTAGTTTCCGGAATAAAGACCTATGATCGATGAGATAGACAAGAAAATACTGAAACAGCTGCAGGAAGATGCCCGCACAAGCTATGCCGAATTGGGACGCCGCGTCGGATTAACGACACCGGCCGTGATCGAGCGGGTGCACAAGCTGGAGGACGCCCATATAATCACGGGCTACAGGGCCGAGATCGATACAGCTCGCGTCGGGCTGCCGATCACGGCCTTCGTGCGGATGAGCATTACCGGAGTCGATTACAGCCACATCATCGAGGTGGCACAAGGATCCGATGAAGTGCTGGAATGCCACCGCGGGACGGGCGGCGATTCGTTCATTATGAAGGTCGCCGTCGCCTCGGTCGAGCATCTGCAAGAAGTGATCGACCGGCTGGTGCCGTACGGTATTACCACAACGACGATCGTATTGTCATCGCCGGTGAGGTGGAGAATCATTCAGATAGAGTAAAATCTGTTAATTAGTATCCGCATAAATGACTAGAATGTTTATGCCAAGGGCCAGATGAACGAAAGAGAGCTTATTCAAAAACTTACAGAATTGCGGAACCTCCCTCACGAGAATGAGGTCGTCGAGTTTAAGGAGGCTGGAACTAGCTACGATACCGGAAAAATCGGTAAGTATTTCTCTGCTCTCTCGAATGAGGCCAATCTAAAGAGCTCTGATTTTGGCTGGCTTGTTTTTGGAGTACGAGATCGAGATAAATCGATTGTCGGTTCGAGATACAGAATTGAACGGTCAAAACTTGACAGACTGAAGGGCGAGATTTCGGCTCAGACGACGAATAGAATCGGATTTGTGGAAATACATGAGCTCAATTTGCCTGAAGGCCGCGTCGTAATGTTCCAAATTCCAAAAGCTCAACGCGGAGTTCTGACTGCTTGGAAGGGCCATTGCTACGGGCGGGAAGGCGATGGTACCGGAGCCCTGAGCGAGGAAAAGCGAGAACGCATTCGCAATCAAAATTTCGAAGATGACTGGAGTGCCGTAACTTGCCCCAATGCCTCTATCGAGGATCTAGATCCTGCGGCAATTGCCATAGCGCGGGCCAATTACAAAAATAAATTCCCGACCAAAGCATCTGAACTTGACGGTTGGGATGATGTCACATTCTTAAATAAAGCGAAAGTTACAATTCAGGGAAAGATCACTCGATCAGCGATCATTCTCCTAGGTCGCGAAGAATCAGAACATTTTGTCACCCCGGCCGAAATAAAAATTCGATGGATCCTTAAGGATTCTCAAGGAGTTGAAAAAGATTATCAAATTGAAACTTGTCCATTTATTCTTGGTGTGGACGCGGTCTACCAAAAGATTAGGAATCTTAGGTATCGTTACTTGAAGGATGGGACTTTGTTCCCTGATGAGGTCGATCGCTATGAGCCTTTCGTGATTCGGGAGGCGATCAACAATTGCATCGCCCACCAAGATTATAGACTGGCGGGCCGTATAAATGTTGTCGAAGAAGAGGACAGGCTCATATTCACAAATCCGGGATCGTTTATACCTGGTTCCGTCGAGAAGGTAATCAATGATGATGCTCCCGAAGAAAAATATCGAAATAAGTTTTTAGCAACGGCAATGGTGAACCTGAACATGGTTGACACTATCGGAAGCGGAATCAGAAAGATGTTTATGCATCAAAGAGAACGCTTCTTCCCGTTACCCGAATATGATCTTTCCAACGAAAGAGTGAAGGTCACCGTTATTGGAAAGGTCTTGGACATGGAGTATGCCTCGGTACTTGCCCAAGATTCGAGATTGACGTTAGAAGAGATAATGATTTTGGATAAGGTTCAAAAAAAGAAATCTCTGACTTCAAGCGAAGCCAAACATCTGCGCAGAAAAAAATTGATTGAAGGAATTAAGCCTAACTACATAATTTCAGCTAAATTGGCTCAAAAAACCGGCCAGAAAGCCGAATATTCGCGGGCGGTAGGATTAGAGAAGGCTAAGTATTTGGAGCTTATAATGAATTGTATAAAGCAACATGAACATGTTGAAAGAAAAGATATCAATGAGCTTCTCTGGGACGTTCTTCCGTCTAGAATGAGCGATTCGCAGAAATACACCAAAATCAGTCACTTACTCGCGGAGTTGAGAACGAAGAAAAGAATTGTGAATGTCGGCAGCGATTATAAGTCAAAATGGATCTTGTCTAACAAATAAGTTGCATATGTTAGACATGTGTTAGAGATCAGTTAGAGACTCTAACACCTCAAACATTGAAAGAACAGGACTTAAGCCCTCTTACATCTCTTAACAACCAGAAAGAAAGTGTAAGAGGTTCTTCTAAAAAGATGTCGACGGAATCCGTTCCAGCACACCCTTTCGTTTCATGAGGTTTTTGTAGTCCCACTGAATCGACGCTGCCTTTTTGAGCCAGCGTTTGAGGTCCTTCACGTTGACCTGCTCCGCCGATGTGTAGGTTACGGACGCATCTTTGAATTTGCCCGTACCCCCCTTCAACTGTGTTTCGTCAAAGCTCGCGCCGCTCCAGAACATAAGCCGGATGCCAGCTTTCAACTTGCTGTAACCCACGGTCGGGTTGCCGTCGAGGAACCAGACGGGATGGCGGTGCCAGATCTTATTTTCAGCTTTCGGAAGCGAAGCGCAGATCTCTGTTGCCAGCAGATCGCAGATCTGCCGATCTGCCGGCATTTGAATGTTGTTATAGGTCCTAATATCTTCGTTCATGGCCCAGTTTTAGCGCTTACGCTTCTCGGTCGTTTTCCCGTCAAACTCCTGATCGTTTGCCTCGGCCTCTTCTTTGGTCTTGCGGATGATCTGGTCCTTGTGGTGCGGCGGCGAGTAGAGAGTGTACATCTTTAGATCTTCGGTTGCGGAGATGTTGGTGACGTTATGTTTTGCACCGGCGGGAATGATAACGGCATCACCGTCTTTGACGGTGTACTTGTTGCCGTCGATCTCGACACGGCCGCGTCCGGCCTCAAACCTAAAGAACTGGTCGTTCTCCGGATGGGTTTCGAGCCCGATCTCCTGCTTGGGGATAAGCGTCATAAGGACGAGCTGGGTATGGGCCGAGGTGTATAGGACCTTTCGAAAATTCTTATTTTTTAATGTGTCTTTCTCAATGTTTGATTTAAAGCCTTTCATTATGTTGATTCTCCTTTGATCTGTTCATTCCATGCGACTTTGCTTCGCAATCGCATTATGCATTTTTCCTTGCCGAGCACTTCAAAAACCGAAAGCATCGACGGGCCGACGGCGACACCCGTGAGCAGCGTGCGGGCGCCGTTCATGATGACGCCGAGTTTTGTGCCCTTTTCCTCGGTAAAGGCTTTGACGACGGTTTCGATGTTGGCCTCGGTAAATGCCGTGTTGGCGAACTCGGCCTCGAACCGGCCGGCGAGTTCGGGCAGCCACTCACGTAGTTCGGGGAACATCGTAAGGTTCTTGGCAATGGCAGCCGGGTCAAAATCATAATCCTCGCTAAAGTAGGCGCGGCCCTGTTTGCTAAAGTCCTTAAGCGTGAAGAATCGCTGACGGATGAGGTTGATAGTTTTCTCGAACCAATCTTCGGAGTCCA
>JBBQGO010000176.1:0-5624 GCA_038323125.1 Pyrinomonadales bacterium | reverse complement strand
TCGAACGGTGTCATTCACGTAGTAGATACCGTCTTGATGCCAAGCTAGGGAACTTCGCTCGATGACCGGACCTCTCCGGTCATCGGGCGGCTCGAGGTGCAGATCATGATGAAACTTAAATTAGCCGCATCCGCTCTTGGCGTAATTGCGGTGCTCGTGATGTCGATAGTAGTGAGCAGTAAAAACTCTGCTTCGGTTGTGAGTTTCAAGCTGGTCGCCGGTCCGACGGCGACTCCGAGACCCGCCGCCAAAAGGAATACGGCCAAAAAGTCCGGACGCGATCTGGTACTGACCGATGGCGAGTTTGACGGCGTGGAGATCATAAAGAACGATGCAGAATGGAAGCGGGTCCTGAGCCCTAATGAGTTTTACATAATGAGGCAGGACGGCACCGAGTTGCCACACTCGGGCAAACTGACGAATAACAAGAAAGCCGGTATCTATCACTGTGCCGCCTGCGGGCTGGCCCTCTTTAGTTCAAAAGCTAAGTTTGAATCGGACACCGGTTGGCCAAGCTTTTTCCAACCTGTCTATCAAAAGAATGTGACCGAAAAGCCCGATCGGACCCTGGACGAGGAACGGACGGAGGTCGAATGTGCCCGCTGTCACGCTCATCTCGGGCACGTGTTTGATGACGGGCCTCAGCCGACGGGGCTTCGATATTGTTTGAACTCCGTATCCTTAAAATTTAAACCGGCCAAGTGATCGGCCTCCAAAGCCTCTCAAACTGCAAACCACTCGCCGAGTGCCTCACCGCATTCGGCTTTTTTGGCGGTGTGCGGCCGGTATTTGCTTTGTGCTAAAGTTTGCATATGACCGGAAACGAGATCAGAGATAAATTCCTCGCGTATTTTGAGAGCAATGGCCACAAGGTGCTCCATTCGTCGCCCCTACTACCGGCGAACGATCCTACGCTGCTGTTTACAAACGCCGGGATGAATCAGTTTAAGGACGTTTTTCTGGGCAATGAAAAGCTTGACTATAAGCGGGCCGTCACTTCGCAAAAATGTATACGCGCCGGTGGCAAGCACAACGATCTCGATGAGGTTGGCAAGACGGCCCGTCATCATACGTTTTTTGAGATGCTGGGCAATTTCTCGTTCGGCGATTATTTTAAGAATGACGCGATCCGTTATGCGTGGGAGTTTCTGGTCGACGAACTAGGCCTCGAAACCGAGCGCTTGTGGTTTTCCGTCTTTGAGGGCGATGACGAGGTTGGCCCAGACGACGAGGCCCGCCGGCTGTGGGAACAGGCCGGAGCGAAACCGGAACGCATACTCGGTTTTGGGCGTAAAGATAATTTTTGGCAGATGGGCGACATTGGCCCGTGCGGGCCGTGCTCCGAGATCCATTACTATATGGGCGACGCCCCCGATGACCCGGAAAAGAACCATCCAAAATGGGTAAATGGCGAGGGCGACACGACGATGGAGATCTGGAATCTCGTGTTTATGCAGTATAACCGCGTATTGACGGGGCCGGGTGACTTCAGGCTGGATCCGCTCCCGGCTCCATCCGTCGATACCGGCATGGGCCTCGAACGCATCACTGCCGTCATGCAGCACGTCAAGACAAACTACGACACCGACCTCATCAGGCCGATCGTAGAATATACTGCCTCACTTTCAGAACCATCTGCGACTGCCGGTGGTCAAACTTAATCGAACCTACTCCGAACAGCCGCACTAAATATTTTTATGATCACAGATGAGCTAAATAAATATGCCGAAGAGTACACCTCGGGTGAAAGCAGTGTCCTTCAGGAACTGCGTGCACACTGTTACGCCCATTACGAGGACTCGAGCATGCTTTCGGGCTTTTTTCAGGGCCGTGTCCTGAGTATGCTTTCCCAGATGATACGCCCGAATATTGTGCTCGAGATCGGTACTTACCTAGGCTATTCCGCTCTTTGTTTTGCCGAGGGGCTGGCCGAGAACGGTAAAGTGATCACAATAGACATACAGGAAGAGACAAACAAGGTTGCCAAGTCGTTCGTCGCAAAGACAGATTACGGTAATCGTATCGAATTCCTGCTCGGAAACGCCGCCGATCTGATACCGACACTTTCTGAGGAGTTTGATCTGGTATTTATCGATGCAGACAAGCCCAACTACTCAAACTACTACGATATCGTGTTTGACCGTGTAAGCGATGGCGGCTACATCATCGCCGATAACGTCCTCTGGAGCGGCAAGGTCCTGGCCGAAACAAAAGACGAGGACACCCAGGCTTTGCATGAATTCAATCAAATGGTGATAGCCGATGATCGTGTCGAAAATGTCCTGCTTCCGATCCGCGACGGTTTGATGGTGATCCGAAAAAAGGCCAGCGGAAGCAGTACGGATTCGAGCGACTCGCCGCCCATTTATGAGTTATCGATATAGTTCAGGGCGATATCACGATCAATTGGTGAGGGAATAGCGATGCCGACGGTAAGACGATCACGTGACCGCGGACATGCCAATCATGGTTGGCTGGACACTTATTGCACTTTTTCCTTTAGCGATTATCACGATCCGGCGTTCATGGGCTTTCGCAGTTTGCGGGTTATCAACGAGGACCGCATCGAGCCGGACCAGGGATTTCCGAAACACGGCCATCGGGACATGGAGATCATTACCTATGTGATATCCGGCGAATTGTCTCATCGTGACTCGATGGGCAATGGCGAGACGATCCTGCCCCATGATGTTCAGCGGATGACCGCCGGGACCGGCGTGCTGCACAGCGAGTTCAGTTCGCCGACCGAGAAAACACACCTGCTGCAGATCTGGATACTGCCCGAACAGCAGCGGCTGGACCCGGGCTACGAGCAAAAACATTTCCCGCCCGAGGAAAAGCAGGGCAGGCTGCGGCTCGTCGCCTCGCGCCGAGGCGATGACGGTTCCGTACGTATTAATCAGGATGTAAAACTCTTTGCCTCGATATTGAATAAGGGCAATGAGGTTTCGCACGAACTTGCGGACGGCAGGCACGCGTGGATCCAGATAATCAGCGGCTCGGCGGACGTTAATGGCGAGGTACTCAACGCCGGCGACGGAGCAGCGATCAGTGACGAGAAGTCGCTAAACGTGCACGCCGCCGAGGATAACACTGAGTTTTTGTTATTTGACCTGAATTAGGAACGCGAAGCCCGTATAATATCCGCGAAAACCCCAGCTGCCGTGACATCGGCCCCCGCCCCGGCGCCCCTTATGACGAGCGGCTGTTCGGCGTAACGGTTCGTATAGAAAAGTACCGCGTTATCCTTTCCCGACAGGTTTGCAAAATTGTGGTCCGGAGCGATCGACTGCAGTCCGACCGACGCTTTGCCGTTATCGAAAGACGCAATGTACTTGAGCTGCAGTCCGTTTGACCGCGCATCGTCCAAGAGCGTGCGAAAGTGATCTTCGTGCCGCTGCATCGCCGCATAAAAATCCGAAACGCTTCCCGCCAGGCACACCTCCGGCAGGAACCCGGTATTGGAAATGTCGTCCATCTCGATCCGATGCCCCGCCTCACGTGCAAGTATGAGGATCTTGCGGGCGACATCTGTGCCGCTCAGGTCGAGCCTTGGATCGGGCTCGGTATACCCCTCATCCTGTGCCTGCCGCACGACATCGGCAAACTTCCGTGAGCCATCGTAGTTGTTAAAGACGAAATTGAGCGTGCCCGATAAAACGGCTTCGATCTTATTTACCGCATCGCCGCTGCGCAGCAGATCATTGAGCGTATTGATAACGGGTAGGCC
The DNA here is from genome assembly GCA_038323125.1 of Pyrinomonadales bacterium. Lineage (GTDB taxonomy): Bacteria > Acidobacteriota > Blastocatellia > Pyrinomonadales > Pyrinomonadaceae > OLB17. The sequence continues at coordinate 1,894 of JBBQGO010000176.1, read as the reverse complement.
CGCCCCGACATTGGTCTCGAAAAAGAAATTTGCGTTGAACTCACGGGCGAGGTCCTTGAGGTGGGCGTACTTTTCGAATTCTGAGGATGCCGCGATCTTGTTGCAGGCTATTACCGAGATGCTCTTTTCGAGTAGTTTAGGGTATGTCTCGACCACATCGGAGCTCGCCGTAACATCGACAAAGACTGAGTTTCGCAAGTTCTCAGCAATGATGGCGTCTGTGAATGACGCAATGCTCGTCTCATCAGCACCGGCGATCTCCGCTACGTAATTATCCAGATCAACGCCATCGTCCACTAGCAAAGCTCTGCGGCTGTTGGCGACACCGACGACCCTTACGTTCAGCCGCAGCTCGTCAGATAAATGCTGTGCCTGAGTTTTGAGCTGCTCGATCAGACGCCCGCCGACCGTGCCGATACCCGCGATAAACACGTTGATCTGTTTTTTTCCGTCCGAGAAAAACTCTTCGTGCAGCGTATTGACCGCTTTTTGCACATCTTTGGAAGCGATGATGGCCGAAATGTTCCGCTCGGATGACCCCTGGGCGATCGCATGAATATTAATACCGTTCTGGCCGAGCGTGGTAAACATCTTGCCGCTGACGCCGGTGTGCTCTTTCATGTTGTCGCCGACGAGGGCAAGGATCGAGAATCCGCTTTCGACCTTTAAGGGTTCGATCTTGCCGACGCTGATCTCATACTCAAATTCGCGATCGACCGCCCCTTTGGCGATGGACGCGAATTTTTCCTCAATTGCCACGCAGATCGAGTGTTCGGACGAACTCTGCGTTATGAGGATCACATTTATCCGGGACCGCGAAAGGGCATCGAACAACCGTTTAGAGAAACCGGGGATGCCGACCATTCCGCTGCCCTCGAGGCTGAGCACTGTAATATCATCGATGCTGGTGATGCCGCGGATCATCTGGTCTTCGGGTCTCAACTCGGCCTCGATCAGCGTTCCGGGTTCGTCGGGAGCAAAGGTGTTTTTGACGAGGACCGGAATGCCTTTTGCCATTACCGGGTGTATGGTCGGCGGGTAGATGACTTTGGCGCCGAAATGAGAGAGCTCCATCGCCTCTCGATAAGTGATATGCGAGATCTGCCGGACATTGCGGACGAACCGCGGGTCGGCGGTCATCATACCGCTGACATCGGTCCAGATCTCGAGCACCTCGGCGTCGACGGCAGCAGCGATGATCGCCGCGGTATAATCGGAGCCTCCGCGCCCCAGCGTCGTGGTGTAGCCGCCGGCGTCGGAGGAAACAAAACCGGGCATAATATGCAGCCTTGCGTCCGATGCATCGAAAAACTCTTTGACACGGAGGTTTGTGTCCGCAAAATCAACCGCGGCCGCCCCGTGACTCGAATCCGTCCGGATGAGAAGCCGGCTGTCCGCCCACTCATTAGCGATACCGACCTCAGTGAGTTTCGCCGAGATCATACGTGAAGAGACGATCTCGCCAAAACTCAACATACGGTCGAGCGTTTTGGGCGAAAGTTCACGTACAAGGCGGACGCCTTCGCACAGGTCCTCAAGCTCTTTTGCCGTAGTCTCGACAAATTCCAAAATAGCGGGGCGGGATCCGCCGTCAAACAGATCTTCTATAGCCCGGGTGTGAACTTCGGCGATGCCGCTGAGTATACCTATATAGCCGTCGTCGCTGCGTTCGGCGGTCTTGCCTGCCTCGATCAGTGCATCTGTTATCCCCTGCATCGCCGACAGAACAACCGCGCACCTTCCCGACCCGGACGCGCCGCGAATGATCTCTACTACGTTTTCGATTGTTTCGGCGCTGCCGACCGATGAGCCGCCAAACTTAAGGACTTTCATATTTTGCTAAGTAAGATCTCTTTCAGGCCCTGATAATCGTTATCGAGCGGTGTGCTGATCT
>JBBQGO010000175.1:0-5645 GCA_038323125.1 Pyrinomonadales bacterium | reverse complement strand
GCCTGATGGTAAAACCTTTTTTTGGAAGGGCCGCTACGATTATGATATGAACACGGCCCACACATTGGACACCCAGTTGAACGTGTTTGAATCTTTCGATCCCAAACTTTCAGAAAACTCCAGATCGGCAAAGCTGCTTTTCCTTGCCAATATCCTTCCGATGCTTCAAAAGCAGGTACGCGAGCAGTGTCCCGACGCCGAGTTTGTTGCAATGGACACCATGAACTTCTGGATCTCGTCCATGAAGGATGCGGTCATCGAAACGCTCAAGCTCGTCGATTGCATAATCATCAACGATGCGGAAGCGAGACAGTTGACCGATGAACCCAACATTCATGTCGCCGCCAGGAAAATCATGGACTACGGCCTGCGTGCCGTGGTCATCAAACGCGGAGAATACGGTGCTACGCTCTTTACGCGTGACGGCTACTTCGCGACGCCTGCGTATCCGCTCGAAAGCGTTTTTGACCCGACGGGAGCGGGCGATACCTTTGCCGGCGGCTTTATGGGCTATCTCGCCAGCCACACCGAGATAAGCGACGACGTACTTCGCAGGGCGATGATCTACGGTTCGGTGATGGCGTCGTTCAATGTCGAAAAGTTTGGAACTGAGCGTGTGGATGTTCTCGATTACCCTGAGATCAACCAGCGCTTTCGCGACTTTAAACGGATGACCCACTTTGACGACATCCCGTTTGAACGCGCGACGACCGCTTAACCGCACCTGTTCGACCACTCGCCATCGATGGACAAGAAAAGCTCCAATCCGCTGTCACGTTTTGAGCGGCAGAAGATCAATTACCCGCTCGTAGTTGCGGCAGGAGTTCTGCTGGCAGTGCTGGTTGCGGGTGTGGTGGTCTCGGCAAGGGTGGATAACCTGGCTGGTTCGGGCATTTTCGTCGCGGCGATAGCTGTTTTTGTTATTCTCGCGTTGCTGGATATGGCCGCAAGACGCCGTCTCGCGGCTGTCGACGATCGCAAATTCATACATTGGGACGCCGCGATGCCCGAGATACAGCGGCAGAACGTCAATGTCGAGGTTCGCGAGTTGGCACGGGTGCTGAATGTCGGCGCGGACCAGTTGCCTGACCTGCTCTCGGCGTATATCGTGGCCGAGGATCTGGCACTTAGGCAGATACAGCAGGAAGAGAATCTGCCGCTGATGCGTCATGTAAGCATTGGAAGGACACCATTCGACGGCGTCCTGGTCGATCAGGACCTGATAACCTGCATCGAGGTGGCCTTTCTTGTCGTTCCCGACATTCGTCAGGAAAAGATCGGATCGATGCTGAAAAAGATCACGATGGCCAAAAACAATCTGGCCGAGATGAAAAGCCGCCTACGACTGCGGCTAATGCTCGTACTCGTGACACAATTGACAACAGAGGAAGAAGAAGTCCTCCGCGGAATGCTCGTAACCCGGCGGTTCTCAGATACCCCCGTAGACATCGACATCCGTCTGCTGGACTTTGAAATGCTGCAAAAGGTGTACGTATCAGAGTGAAAAAGTGTAAAGGTGAAAAAGTGAAAATGGGATTGACAATATATCGCGTACCCTCAGAAAACAACCGATTTTCACCTTTAAACTTTTTCACATTTTAACTTTTAAGCCTTTTCACTTTTAAACTTTTTCACCTTTTCACTATATATATGTTGAAAAACAAAGTAGGAATGATATTCGGCGTCGCGAACAAGCGTTCGATCGCGTGGGCGTGTGCCACCGCGTGTGCCGAGCACGGTGCAAAGATGGCGTTTACTTATCAGGGCGAGCGGCTACAGCAGAATGTTGAGAAGCTTGTCGCCGACGTTTCTGACTCGCTGATCGTCCCATGTGACGTTTCGGATCAGGCACAAGTCGACGCGGCGTTCGATGCGGTCGGCAAAAAATACGGGAAACTCGATTTCATCATACATTCGATCGCCTATGCTCCTAAAGAGGCGCTCGAAGGCGAGTTTGTTACAACCACGCGCGATGCCTTTCGTACGGCGCTCGAGATAAGCGCCTTTTCGCTGACCCAAGTTGCGTTCGCCGCACTGCCCTTAATGAACGACGGCGGCAGCATCGTAACGATGAGCTATTATGGGGCCGAAAAGGTGGTTATGAACTACAACATTATGGGCGTCGCCAAATCCGCCCTCGAAGCATCGACCCGCTATTTGGCCGCCGATCTTGGCAAGAACAATATTCGGGTAAACGCTATCAGTGCCGGCCCCATCAACACGCTCTCCGCCCGCGGTGTTAAGAATATGGGTTCGCTCCTCAGTTACGTAGGCGAGCGTTCACCGCTCAAGCGAAACGTCCAGGCAAGCGAAGTCGGAAGCACGGCACTTTTTCTGGTAAGCGATATGTCCTCGGGCATCACCGGAGAAACGATCCACGTCGACTGCGGGTACAATATTATGGGGATCTAAGGGGGGAGTTTATTGAGTTTTTAGAGTTTATAGAGTTCGTTGAGTTTATTGAGGACTCATCACACTCAATCAACAAACTCAACGAACTCTATAAACTCAACAAACTCAACGAACTCCCAAAAAACTCCTAATACTATGGCTGAAACAGACGCTAATAAACCGAAGAAAAAGAAGGACGCCGTGAAGGACGCTGAGCCGAAGACCGTGGCCGAGGCGAAGAAGCGCGAGGAAACTGACCCCGTTTATTGGCACCTGACCGATGACGAGATACTGCTGCGTTCGCCTGAGCCCGACGACGACTATAAGACGTCCGACTCGTGGCGCGTATTTCGCATCATGGGCGAGTTCGTAAATGGCTTTGATCATCTGGCGACTATCACACGGGGCGTCTCGATCTTCGGATCAGCGCGCACGCCCGAGGACGATCCATACTATATCGCCGCCCGCGAAACGGGCCGTCTGCTGGCGGAATCAGGATTTGAGGTCATCACCGGCGGCGGTCCGGGGATCATGGAAGCAGCTAACCGGGGTGCGTTCGAGGCCGGCAAGGTCTCGGTCGGCTGCAACATCGAGTTGCCGTTCGAGCAGATGCCGAACCCATATCTGACCAAATCGCTTTCGTTCAAGTACTTCTTCGTCCGCAAGACGATGTTTATTAAGTACAGCAACGCCTACGTCATCTTTCCGGGCGGTTTTGGCACGATGGATGAGCTTTTCGAAGCGCTCACGCTGATCCAGACGCGTAAAATTCGCAACTTTCCCGTTGTCCTGTTCGGATCGCAATACTGGCGCGGAATGCTGCAATGGCTGACCTCCGCTATGTTAAATGAAAAGATGATCCACGAAGCCGATCTTTCGCTGATACACCTGACCGACCTGCCAAAGGACGCCGTCGATTTTATACTGAAAATATCGGCCGGAGATGCCGATAATGGCGCCTCAGTCGAGTAGCTCCTTCATACATGCAAGATACGGTTCCGAGACGCGTGCGGCGTCGATCGCAACGATCTCAGGCACGTCGTAGCTGTGGTTTGAGGAAATAAAGGCGTGGAGTTCGTCGTATTTATCATTTAGGGTCTTGATCAGCAGCAGATGCTCACCTTCCCGCTGCAACTTCCCTTCCCAAACATAAAAGGACGTGATCTGCGGCAGGACCTGAACACAGGCGGCCAGGCCCGCTGAGACGATCTTCTCGGCCAGCATTTCCGCCTCTTCGATGCTCGGTGTGGTGGTCAGAATAATGATCATGTCTTTTGTATCCGGAATCTCCAATGTGCCGTTCCATCGTCTAAGAGTCCCAGAACCCATGTATAAACCTCGAGAAACAATGCCGTCACATCGAGAATAGACCCTTTCCTCTCGCGAAAATTGGCAATTTCTTTAAGAAAAGAACATCTTTTCTCGAGGAATTTTGCTTTTTTCTCCAGATAAAATGATTTTATCTGGAGAAAAATCGTAGGTATCTCGAGGATCTCTCGGTTCACCTCGAGAAAGCTATTTCACTTCACGAGGAAGATTTCACTCATCTCGGAAGGATCTGATCGCGGTCCGGAACGGATCATCCCTGCCAGTGTATCGCAACGTACAGAATCGCCGGGGCGAAGGGTCTACTATGTCATATATAGCATTTCGCATAGTTAGAGAAATTAAGATTATCAGGACTTTTAGAATATGACGGTTATCAACTTTCCCAAACGGCCAGGTGCGTTCGGCGGCCGCGACGTTATCTGTTTTTCGCATCTTCGCTGGGATTTCGTTTATCGGCGGCCACAGCATTTGATGAGCCGGTTTGCAGGTCAGGGCCGTGTTTTCTTTATCGAGGAACCGCTGACCAGCGACGGCACGACCTATTTTGACATATCGGAACGGGAACCGAACCTATTCGTATGTGTACCTCACCTGCCCAAAAGTGCCGGGCGCGGGCAAGTGCCTGAGATCATGCGACACCTGATCGATCTGATGCGGATCGAACATAAGATCGATAATTATATTACGTGGTTTTACACGCCGATGATGGTTGACTGGATCCGTCAGCTCACGCCTCAGGCCGTCGTCTATGACTGCATGGACGAGCTGTCAGGATTCAAAAATGCTCCGGCGGAACTCGTCGAGCGCGAGCGTGAGTTGTTTGCAAAGGCCGATCTGGTCTTTACCGGCGGGCACAGCCTTTACGAAGCCAAACGCACTCAGCACACGGATGTATATGCATTCCCTTCGAGCATCGATAAGGGCCATTTCGCGACGGCGATCCTCATCCGCGACGACGCCGCGAAACAGGCCGGCATTCCTCACCCGCGAATCGGATTTGTCGGAGTGATAGACGAACGGCTGGATAAATCGCTTCTGGCCGAAACCGCCGACTTAAGGCCGGACTGGAATTTTGTGATGGTGGGGCCCGTCGTCAAAATCGACGAGAATGACCTGCCGCGACGCGACAATATTCACTATCTCGGGCAGCGAACGTATGAAGACCTACCCGCGATCATGTCGGGATGGGACGCAGCGATGATGCCGTTCGCTCTTAATGATTCGACTAAATATATCAGCCCGACCAAAACGCCGGAATACCTTGCAGCGGGCCTGCCCGTCGTATCGACACCGATACGCGATGTAGTCAGGCCTTATGGAGAGATGGGCCTCGTTCACATCGCCGAAACGGCGGAGGAGTTCGCCGCGGGGCTTCAGCATGCGATGGACGAGGATGCCGCCGAGCGCAGGACAAAGGTGGCCGAATTGCTCAGCGATCATTCGTGGGACAAGACATTTAGCACGATGAATGAGCTGATCAATGACATGATCGTCGGTCAGCAGGCGATGCATGTCACGGTTGAGGCAGGTATGAAGTAATCCGCGATCACCGGCTTAGGACAGCTTCACGCTCACACACAGACGCGGTTATCCGCCGAGAGCTTATTCGATTGGATCGGTTAGAGTGTGAAGCCGCCGCGGGTCAACATTGTTTCAAAGTTGGTCTTGTCGACCGCCTTTAGATAGGCGTCGCGGGGTTCGACGATGCCGTTCTTAACATGCTCGAACAGAGAATCATTTAGCATGACCATTCCGTGGTTCTTGCCTGTTTGCATCGCGGACGGTATCTGAAATGTTTTGCCCTCGCGGATCAGGTTGCTGATGGCCGGTGTAATGATCAACACTTCGAGTGCGGCGATGCGCCCGCCCCCCTTTTTAGGCAGCAGCGTTTGAGCTATCACACCTTTGAGAGACTCGGAAAGCAT
>JBBQGO010000174.1:0-5647 GCA_038323125.1 Pyrinomonadales bacterium | reverse complement strand
AATGAACAAAACCGCTCAAACCGAATTGCACCGGCTCTTTCTGATCGAGGGCCTGCCCGAGCCGTTGACGCCGGCGAGCCGTCATCTGCAAATATTTGATAATTACATACAGAACACACGAATACGTTTGCGAAAGGTCCGCGATCCCGGGACCAACGCCTGGACAAAAGTTTTGCAGCAGCGGTTTCCTTCGATCGATGGCGAATATGCGGTAACTAAACTTTCGGAGATCCACTTGAACGAAAGTGAGTACGCAGTGTTTGAGATCTTCGAAGGAAGGGAACTCCGCAAGAATCGCTATTTTCATGAGTTTGACGGGGTATCGGTCGCCTTTGATGTGTACCTGGGCAGACTGCTCGGCTTGTACACCGCTAGGATCGACTTCGATTCCATCGAGCGTATGAAAGAGTTCGAAACGTCCGCGTTTGGCGTCTTTGAGATAACAAACGCTCCCTTCTTCTCGGACGAAAATCTCGTCGACATGGGGATCGCCGATGTCGAGTCCGAGGTTCTAAGACTAGGCTCGCTCATCCAACCGCCGACCGAACCCACGGAATGAAAAAGGCCGGGTCAGCCCGGCTTTTCAAATGCTGAGAATGTAAAATGCTTACTGAGTTCTGGGCGGGATCGCTACGGCCCTTTCGAACGATGCGTAGATCTGAAGGTATATCTTTGTCTCGCGTGGTATCAGCGTTGCCCAATTTGCTCCGCCGCGTTTTATGTATCCGGGGAGACGTGCAGGATTCGAGTTGTAGCCCGCGGACATCAACTGTTCCTGTGTTGCGATCCCTGTTTGCAGAGCGTCATACACAGTCGGACTCGCGATCAGGTCATTCCAGGTCATCTGCATATACAGGAGCATGGCCTGGGCGGCATTACCGTGGTTCCTCATACCTTCTACAAAATCGGGCATAAGCAGGGCATTAGGAAACCGGCTTCGCACCATTCGATATGTCGGGGGGATCATCTGCACCATTCCGCCCGCGCCCGCTGAACTGACGGAATAGCGATATGTGTTGCCTTCGTTTAACGCGAACAGAGTGAAAATGTCGTTATAGATATTGGGATGAAACTCTGTGCGAAATCGTAAATGGTCGACGTGTTCGACGGTGGCGAGCCGCTCGGCGATGTCAGCAACCTTGGGCTGTATCGCGTACCCCTTGTTGCGAAGCTGTTCACGGGCGATCTCGATCACATTATGAATATACATACGGCCGGCACCGACGACCTCGGGGGTGACAATACCCGGGTGTGTCGACATGTAATACGAAGTCTCGATGTACCGCCCATCTTTCTCAACCGGATACTGGATCAATAGAGGCAGTTGAGCCTCTCCTTTGTCGTTCAATATGACCACAGGTGTGTTAACGCCGTTCGCCCGGATCGTGCGTGAGGTCATCGCTTTACCGCTCTGCGAGATGGCAAGCGTCGGCGAATTTGCGGTCAGGAACGCCTCCTTACTGAGAACTATGTAGTCGATCTTTTTGGAAGGCCAATCGTAATAAGCTATGTGCACCGGCGTCGAGAGCGGCGTCATAGGTTCAGTCAACGCCGTTGTCAGCGGGCGTGTCTGCATCTGCCGCTTTGCCTCAGCGATCTTGCTCTTGATCTCGGAAAAGCTCAATCCTTTGTAGTTTAAATTACTTGCCTGTGTAGTAGCCGGGTTAACGATAGCCGGCCCCCGCGGCTGAACTGATATGGGTGACGAACTCGACACCGGAGTTGCGGCGGGCTGCACAAGCGGACGGACAGGTGCGGGCGTTGCGGCCGGTTTCACGGCCGGCATCGTGTTTGTGACAACTACTCTGCCTGGACTGGGGGCCGCTGCCGGAGTTTTGGTTTGGGCGGACGCGACCATCGCTGATGCCGAAAAGACAACAAAGCAGATGAAAATAGCTTTTTTCATAATGGATTACTGGAGAGAATGCTTAGAAATGTTTGATTCGAAACGAATAACGGCTAGCACTACAAGATTCTCGCATCCGGTACCCTCTTGTCAACCATTTATGAAAAATTTATCGCTTCTACAATGATCGCTTATGGATATTATGAGGTTGTTTCGATTGGGGCCATGTTGTATAACTAGATTTTCCAGCCGAGCACCTACTTTATGAAATCACTCTTTGGTACAGACGGGATCCGCGGCCCCGCAGGCGAATTTCCGCTCGATGAGGACAGCGTCAAGATCATCGGAGCATCGCTCACTCGCCATCTTACTGAGACACTTGGCCGCGCGCCGCGTTTCATCTCGGGGCGCGACACGCGCCAATCGGGCGAATGGATCGAAACGGCGTTCCACGCCGGAGCAGCCTCTGAAAACGGAAGCTGTGAGTCAGCGGGCGTGATAACAACGCCCGGCGTTGCATACCTTACCGGCTCGCTGAAGTTTGATGCGGGCATCGTAGTCAGCGCATCGCATAATCCGTATCAGGATAACGGCATCAAGATATTCTCTCCATCGGGAAAGAAAATGGATGGAGCCACAGAACGTGAAATAGAACGATGTATCTACGCGGCGGAGGGCTCAGGTCCGGCGGCGGTCACGACGGCCCCCGTGCCCGACCGATCGAACGAACTGAGCCAACTGTATATTGAGCACGTTATGGACGTGGCGAATGGATTTTCGGCCATGGGAATGAAGATCGTTGTCGACTGTGCTAACGGGGCTGCCTCAGCACTTGCACCGAAACTGTTTTTGGGCACGGGAGCCGAGGTGATCGCGATCAACGATCAGCCGGACGGACGAAATATTAACCTAAACTGCGGCTCGCTGCATCTCGAGCATCTGCAGGCAAAGGTAATCGAGACCGGCGCCGACATCGGCATTGCGCTTGACGGCGACGCGGATCGTGCTCTGTTTTCGGACGAAAAGGGTAACGTTGTTGATGGTGATGCAACGCTCTGGATAATGGCGCAGCATATGCGGTCCCACGGTAAACTCGCCAATGCGACCGTGGTCGCAACCGTGATGAGCAACATCGGCCTGGAACTTGCATTACGGTCAAAGGGCATAAAACTGTTAAGGTCCGACGTCGGTGACAAGTATGTCCTCGAAAAGCTGATCGAGACAGGTTCCGAGATCGGCGGCGAACAGTCGGGCCACATTATCTTTCCTGAGATCGGGTTGGTCGGCGACGGAATGATGACCGGCCTCCTGCTGCTGCGTGCCGTACTCGAAATGAATGTACCGGTTTCTGAAGCCGCAAACGGATTTACCCGCTTTCCGCAGATCCTTAAGAACGTGCCGGTCCGCGAAAAGAGGCCGTTTGACGATGTGCCCGCTATCGCTATCGCGGCAAAGGAATTGGTAGGCGAACTCAACGGCCATGGCCGTCTACTTTTGCGATATTCCGGAACGGAAAACCTTGCCCGTGTGATGATCGAGGGCAAGGACCAAAGCGAGATCGACCAGCAGGCCGATCGTCTCGCCGACGTCATCCGTGTAAGTTTGGGATAGGATCATGAAGGGCGAAAGAGCGTAAAATACGATGGCGCGGATCGAGGTGATAATAAATGCCGGAGGCGGGAGCTTTGACGACAACGAAACTGAAAGCCTGCTGATCGGTGCCTTTCGTTCGTCCGGCCTCGAAGTAAATATGTCGGTCGTCCGAAGCGGAGTCGAGATCGAGACGCTCGCAAAGACCGCTGCCGCGAGCGATGCGGAGATCATCGTTGCGGGTGGCGGCGATGGGACCATAAGCACGGTCGCCGCTGCGGCCGCCGAGTCAGGCAAAACGCTTGCGGTGCTGCCGCTCGGCACACTCAATCACTTTTCCAAAGACCTCGGCATCCCGCAAACCCTCGCCGAGGCTGTCCAGGTAATTGCCGCGGGCCACACTCAAATGGTCGATGTCGGCGAGGTCAATGGCCGTATCTTTTTAAATAATTCAAGCATCGGCCTATATCCGCGGATCGTTCGGCGACGCGAAGTTCAGCAGGAAAGGCTAGGCCATGGTAAATGGCGTGCTGCGTTTTCGGCCGCCTTGCGGGCATTCCTCATCAGCCCTTTTATCAAGGTTAGGTTAAGGCTGCGGGGCAAGGAGTTTTTGCGAAAGACCCCATTCGTATTTATCGGCAACAACGAATACCAGATGGATCTGTACAACATCGGCCGCCGCGAGAGGCTCGATGAGGGGAGATTGAGCGTTTATTTCCTTCGCCGCGGCGGTCGTGTGGGTGTTTTGAAGCTGCTGGTCAGAACTATCTTCGGAATGCTGCGTCAATCAAAGGATTTTGAAACGCTGAGCACCGACGCGATCACCATCGCGACTCGAAAGGATCGTGTCAGGACCGCGATCGACGGGGAAAGCATTTTGATGGAAACACCGCTTGAGTATCGCATCCGTCCCGCATATCTCCGCGTAGTTGTTCCGCGGCCGGAGGGTGTCGATGCGTAAGATCGTACATCTATCTGACGTGCATTTTGGGACCGCTGATCCGCGGATGGTAAGCCAGGTTATCGAAGCCGTAAACGAGATAGCACCCGATGTGGTTGTCGTCTCGGGCGATCTGACACAGCGGGCACGCTCCCGCGAATTCACGGAGGCTCGTGCATTCCTCGATAGACTGCCGCAGCCGCAGATCGTGGTCCCCGGCAATCATGATGTGCCGCTCTATAATCTCTACCATCGTTTCTTCAGGCGGCTCGACAAGTTTCAAAAGTACATAACCGAAGACCTAACGCCCACCTTTGTTGATGACGAGCTTGCGATAGTCGGCATAAACACAGCACGTTCGCTGACGGTCAAAGGCGGTAGGATCAATGATGAGCAGATCGCGTATGTGCGTTCGCAGATGTGCGATCTGGGTGACCACGTATTGAAGATCGTGGTAACCCACCACCCGTTCGACCTTCCGGAGGGGTTTCAGGATACCGACCTCGTCGCCCGGGCCGATAAGGCAATGCCGCTGATCGCGGAGTGCGGCGGCGATGTCTTTCTCGCCGGGCATCTTCACGTCAGCAATATTGAAACGACCGCAAAGCGTTACCGCCTCGAGAACGGCCGAGTCGCGTTGGTCATCCAGGCAGGCACGGCCACCTCCGCGAGGGTCCGGGGCGAGGCCCATTCGTTCAACCTGATCGCGTTTGAACATCCGCGTCTCCGCATCGACCGGTTGGAGTACCTGGAGGCGGGGGGACGATTCACGCCTGTGGAACACAAACTATATGAACAAAGCGAAAGCGGCTGGGACGCCGTAGGATAGGCCGAAGTTTTATCTCCACCCGCAAATTGTCTAAGATAGATAGCGAGGAACACAGAAAATGGCAGAGAATAACGGCGAAGACGAACCCAAGCACCCACTAAGAGACAGCATCAGCGGACTCGGGCAAAAGATCATAGGCGAGTTAGAAACCATCGGCGGTGTCCTGACAGGGGACCCGAACACCCAGGCCGAAGGCGAATTTAACGTAGAGGTCGGAACCGTCCGCGAAGAGATCGAAGAAGATCTGGAAGAAAGCGCCGAGACAGAACCACCTGCGTGAGCGGGCTCCATGGTGATGGGCTATTGCCCATTCATTAAATATTTGAATGTATAATTGGGATCACTAGTGTCCCAACGTTAGTCGAATAGAGTCAATTGTTTACAGGCATGGATGTTTTCGTTGGTTTCATCTAATGGTTCAAGGGCCTGTAAAAGCGGTGTT
>JBBQGO010000173.1:0-5686 GCA_038323125.1 Pyrinomonadales bacterium | reverse complement strand
GTTTGTTTGGTCAGTAACGAAGGACTCGAGATCCTTCGCGAAGGAAATGAATTTCTTCGCGAAGAAATTGCGAAGCGTACCGATGAAGATAAACCGGATCGCGATTGAGGTGTGCCCGGTCGCGAAGAATTTTACCGGAGTGCGGAATGCGGAATGGGAAATCCTGGTTTCTAGTCGGCAGAACATCTGGGTGGATCCGGCGAGAGTTTTCTAAGGGATTCTACGGCTTTGGGCAGGACCTCGAGCACGCGATCGATATCTTCAGCAGTATTAAAGCGGCCAAAGCTAAATCTGATCGCTCCGCGGGCGAGTTCGTCGTCGCAGCCGAGGGCACGGATCACGGGTGACGGTTCGAGCGAACCCGATGAACACGCCGAGCCGGTAGATACTGCAATACCCTGCATATCCAGGTTTATCAGCAGGCCTTCGCCCTCGGTCGAGCGAAAGGAGATGTTCGAGATGTTTGGCAGACGGTTCGCCCGGTCGCCGTTGAGGACGATATCCGGGACCAGCTCTGCCACACGGTCTTCGAAAGCATCGCGCAGGCTGCGGAGAGCCGCCGCATTCGTTTGCAGGCCGTCGTGTGCCAGCTCACAGGCCTTTCCAAATCCGACAATATGAGGAACGGGTTCGGTCCCTCCGCGCCGCTCGCGTTCCTGATGGCCGCCGATATTCTGCGGATGCAGGCGAACTCCCCGCCGTACATACAATGCTCCGACGCCTTTTGGTGCATAGATCTTATGGGCCGACAGCGACAACAGGTCGCATCCGATCTCCTCGACATCGACCGGCATCTTGCCCGCCGCCTGAACGGCGTCGGTGTGGAACCACACCTTTTTGCCGGCATCGCGTTGGGCCCGCACGAGACGACCGATCTCAGCGATCGGCTGGATAGTCCCGATCTCGTTATTCGCGGCCATTATTGAGATCAGGACGGTCTCGTCCCTCAATGCGTCAAGAAGATCAGGAACACGAACGAGGCCATTCTCGTATACGGGTAGGTATGTGATCGCGTACCCCTGCTTTTCAAGGTCCTCGCATACGTTACGCACAGCCGAATGTTCGATGGCCGAGGTGATAATGTGATTTCCGTGTTGAGAGTTTGCCTCGATCAGGCCGCGGATCGCCAGATTGTTCGCCTCTGTGCCGCCCGATGTGAAGACGATCTCATTAGGACGGCTGTTGATCAGGCTGGCTACTTGGTGTCGTGCCTTGTCGACCGCCGAACGCGCTTGCTGGCCGTAAAAGTGAATACTCGATGGGTTACCGAACTGCTCGGTCAGGAACGGCATCATGGCTTCGAGCACCGCCGGATCGACCGGGGTGGTGGCGCTGTTATCAAGATAGATGCGGCGGAACATACCTCGATGGTAAACCACTTGGTTTAGCGTGTGAAACGCTGTGTAATATTTATGTAAGCCGACCGCGTAAACCCCTATTGTTAAAGGGAATAATATTGCCTTGAACTAGTAGATAAGATAGAGTTAAACGTTGTGCCTGGGCCGGGCATCTCAACAGGCGGGGCCAAAGTGGGCCCGGAAATAATATGGATTTTGCTACAAAAGAGATCTTCAAACGATATGCGAGCATGGTAGTCGGACGGCCGATCTCGCCCGTGTTTCTAAATATTTTAGTAACCAGTGTATGTGACATGCGCTGCACACACTGCTTTTTTACGGATGAACTGGATGATCGTCCGCGTAAGAAACTGCAGATGAAAGCCGATGAGATAGCTCGTATATCAGAGACTCTTGGCGGCAATCTTGGTGTGCTGGTACTTGCGGGCGGCGAACCTTTCACGCGTAAGGACCTGCCCGAGATAGTTCGGGCGTTCTATGAGAACAACAAACTGGATTCGGTCTACCTGATGTCCAACGGCCAGATCCACCCGCGAATCTTTCCGGACGTTGCACGCATAATGGACGAGTGTCCTAACCTGAATGTCAGCGTCGCTCTCGGCATTGACGGTATGAAAGCCGCTCATGAAAAGATCCGTCGCAAAGAGGGAAGCTGGGACAAGGCGATCCATACCGCCCGAACGCTGCAGCAGATGAAGCGTGAGCAGTATCCGAGGCTTGATATTCAGACCTGTACCTGCGTGATGCGTTCGAACGAGGACACGATTTTCGATTGGTACGACTTTTTGAAATACGATCTTAAGCCGGACAAGGTGAATATCAACTATATACGTCCGCCTTCGGCTGATCCGACCGAGTTGAATTTCGATCACAACCGGTACGCCCAGCTCTCGCAAATGATCCTTGAGGATACAAAGAGTGCGGCACTCAAGAACAATTACGGCGGCGACTCGGGCTTTTTCAAGGCGGCGGTCGACATCTACATGCACGACCTGATCGCCAAAACGAAGGAAGAGAACAAGGCCCAGCTCAAGTGCTACGCCGGAAGTGCAGGCGCTGTCATCTATGACAACGGAGCCCTTTCGTCATGTGAAAACAAGGCAGACGTGTTGAACCTGCGTGACTATAATTGGGACTTTCAGGCCGCCTGGAACACCGATATGATGGCTGCTCGCCGCAAAGAGGCCGGAGCAGGCTGTTTCTGCACCCACGAGTCCAACTGCTTCTATCCGTCGCTGCCATTCAACGCCGGCCACCTCGTAAAGATCAAGAAACTCGAGGGCCAAATGAAAAAGGCCGCGAAGGAGATGAGTCTGAACACCGCGAGCGAAATTGCGGTGAAGGCGTAAACATATGACATACGATTTCACGATCGTTATCGAACCGGACGAGGGCGGATTTCACGCGTTCGTTCCTGCTCTGCCAGGATGTCATTCATTTGGAGCTAGTCTGGACGAAGCTCGCGCGAATATCGCGGAGGCTGTTGAACTTCATGTCGAATGCATGATCGAGGACGGTGATGATGTGCCCGTTGAGCGCTCGCCCTACTTTGTATCCAGGCTGTCCATACCCGTCGCGGCATGACACGGAGAATTCCGATCATAAAGGGTAGCGACTTAGTCAAGACTCTGGAAAAGGCCGGTTTTATTGCTCGCCGACAAAAAGGGAGCCATTTACATATGTACCGGGATTCTGATCAAAAGCGTGTTACCGTGCCGATACACAAGGGAAAGACCATCCCCGTAGGCACGCTGAAGGCGATCTTGAAAGATGCGGATCTGACCGTGGATCAACTCAGGGGACTTATTTAAGTTTAATGCCGGCGACCACTCCTAAAATACTCATTATTTCATCCGACACCGGCGGCGGGCATCGATCGGCCGCGCAGGCCATATCGGATGGGCTTAATAAGTTTTGGACAGGGCATTCGCCAGTCGTGAAGATCATCAAAGCCGTCGAGGAGTCGCATCACGTGACAGACAGGCTTGTAAATGTTTACAACTGGGTGCTCAAGAACAAGCAGCATTGGATGAAGTATCTCTACTGGGTGATCAATAAGGTCAGGCCGGAAACGCGAGAGTTTTTTCAGAAGCGCTGCATCGGTTACGTCCGCAGCCAGTTCGAAAAATGGTGCCCCCATATCGTTGTCAGTGTCCATCCGCTTACCCAGCACATCTTTGCCCGTATCCTGAAGGAACTTAATCTGGCGGATCAGGTTCCGCTTGTAACTGTTGTCACTGATCCATGTTACGGGTTTTGGAAAGCATGGGCATGTGACGACGTTTCACTCTACCTTGTTGCAAATACCGATGCCCGCGATCAATTGATCGACTACGGAGTTTCGCCTGAAAAGATCAAGGTATCGGGTATGCCGGTAAACCCCAAGTTTCACGACGTAAATGAACAGGACGCTCAAAACGCTCGCCGAATGTTTGGCCTCGACCCCGATAAGTTTACGGTCTTTGTTAACGCCGGCTGGATCGGCGGCGGCAATATCCCACAGATCTTTCGGGAACTTGTCAGAGGCGAGCTTGATGTACAGGCGATATTCTTAGCGGGCCGGAACGAAGATCTTCGGCTCGAGGCAGAAGAGATCGCTCGGCACGCTAAATTCCCGGTAAAGGTAATCGGTTACTCGGACGAGATCGAGAGGCTAATGCAATCGGCAAACGTCATGATATCTAAACTTGGTGGATTAACGACCTATGAGGCATTGGCCTGCCGCCTGCCGATCATCGCCGATGCAACCACCCCGCCGATGCCGCAGGAAGCGGGCACGGTTCAGCTTATAGAAAGACGTGGTGCAGGGATCTTGCTTCGGCGTTCGATAGATATCGTGCCTGTCATTCAGAACCTCCTGATAGACAACGGCGATTACTCTCGTATGAAAGCGGCAACTATCGGGATGACGATGCCAAACTCGACCGACCAGATAATCCGCGAGATCAATGCGTTGCTGCCCCCGCACTTCGAGTCCGAGAGGGCAGCGGCGTAATACGTTTCTGATTTGTGCGCTTGTCTCTCACTCCCAATTTAATTAACCTTTTCACTTGGAATTTATCTTGTTCGCGGTGACGGAGAAACACTAATTGAGTCTCTTACTTGAAGGAAAGCGTGCGTTTATATCCGGCGGAACGCGCGGCATTGGTGCCGCTTTGTGTGACGTATTTGCTCGAGAGGGAGCTGACGTCGCGTTCAATTATCAATCGCGAGACGATCTGGCTGAGGAAGTGAAGGCAAAGATCGAGGGCCATGGCCGGCGTGCGCTGGGTTTTAAGGTCTCGGTCACTGACCGCTACGGTATGAAGCATATCGCGCGTGAGATAAAGGACGCATGGGGCTCGATCAATGTCCTTGTAAACAACGCCGCGGTGAATAAAGGCGACAACTTTGCCACGACAACCGATAAGAGCTGGGACTGGGTCGTGGACACCAACGTAGGCAGCCTGTTTGCGGTAACGAAACCATTTTATAAACAGATGATCCGCGAACGCATGGGTTCCATCCTTAACATTACATCGGTCGGAGCGATACGCAGCCTTCCCACTTCCGTTCATTACGCAACGTCAAAGGCGGCGATGATCGGTTTTACAAAATGCTTGTCACGCGAGGCTGCGAATTTCGGTGTGACCGTAAACGCAATTGCGGCGGGCATATTTGATACCGACCTCGCCGGGACACTTCCCGACCGGCTCCTGCAGATGCACGACTTCTGGGTTTCGAAGGGACGTCTGGGCAGGCCGGAAGAGCTTGCCGAGTACGCCGCCTTCATGACCAGCGACCGCAATAGCTTTATGAACGGTGAAGTCGTGATCGTTGACGGCGGAGCTGTTACTTAATTCGGGTTTCGAGTCTTTTTAAACGCGGATCAGACGGATCAGGCGGATGAAGACGAATTATTTTATTTAAGAATTTCTCTTGACGCGTAGATGATCGAAGAAGAACTCACTAAACGGATAATCAAGGTGTACTACAAAGTTTACAACACGCTTGGTTACGGGTTTATTGAAAGCATTTATCATAACGCGATGATAATTGAACTCGTCGGCGAGGGGATGAAGGTCGAAACTCAGAAAGCAATCGCAGTGAATTACAACGGCCGAATCGTTGGGACTTTTTCGGCAGACTTAGTTGTCGACAAGAAAGTCATTCTAGAACTGAAAGCGAAAGAGAAGATCGCTGAAGCTCACGAGGCCCAGCTTCTGAACTACTTGCGAGCTACTGAGATGGAAATTGGATTTGTGTTGAATTTTGGCCGCTCACCCGAGTTCAAACGAAAGTACTTCTCGAACGAACATAAGAGGGCCTCTGCAAAGAACTCAGAACTC
>JBBQGO010000172.1:0-5689 GCA_038323125.1 Pyrinomonadales bacterium | reverse complement strand
CGAGCAGTCGCTCACGTAGCCAACAGCAAAGACCAGTTGTCGGCAGATGATCTGAACGTAGTGCTCGACGATGCATACGTACCGGGATACCGGCTGCAAAATCCTGCCCTGACAATGTGGTTTAACGAAACAGACGCGTGGTGGTTCGATAACATCCGAAGGAATTTAGACCGGCTCAGTTCTCCGATGTCACGAGCCATCGCTTCGACCATTGCGATCGCTACCGGCGACTATGTACTTTCATTTACCGATGACACTCGTGAGCTTCGACAGCCTTTATCCAATGTTTATCGGCGTCTCTGGTCTATCGAGCCCGAACCCTTTAACAATGGCGTGGGCAACACATGCCAGAACAAGAATGCCGATGATTTCGTCTCGGAAACCCTGTCCGATCTGATGTTCCTTCGCCTGCCCGCGCCTCATGCACAGGTAACGAGGTCTTATTTGGGTCGAGCCGCCTGGCGCGAAGAGTGGCTCAGGGGCGGAAGTGATTTTTGGATCGATTTTGAAACAAACTTGCGCGGCAAGCTGGGTGCTGCCACGGAGACCAAGTCCCAGTACCTGCATCTATTGGAGGAAACTTTGCGAAAAGCTTCTCATATTAAGAGCTGGGCCGTCGCCCATGTCGAGTCCGGATTTATACAGACGAATGACATCGTTGAAACCATCGGCCGCATTCGACGCGTGGAGACGGTTTACACTAAAGACTTTTCCGAACTGACAGGAACAAAGGCCGTCATCATTACCGCTTGAGCGCGGTGGTCGCGATCTCCTCCGTAGGCCTCTTTTCGCGAATAAACCAAACCACACCCGCCAGGGCCGAAAGGACGCCCGAGATCACGGTTAGGGCCTGAGGCGTTATAAAGAACATTAGCTCGGCTGCCGCATAGCTCGAAAGGCCGAACACAGTCATCTCAGCCCCACGGTCGATCGTGGAAATACGCCCGCGGATATAGTCCGGCAGGCTGCGTTGAAACATAGTCTCCTGAACCGCATATTCGACCCCCACGATCGCTCTGGATATAAATACGATCAGGCAAAAGAGCCCTAAGCTTGGCATAACTGCGGCAAAGGAAAAGAGGATCCCGTGGATGATCAGTGTCCAGCCAATAAAGCCCCGGTTGCGCCCCTTGCGATCCAGGTAGATCGACGTGCGATGGGCGATCAGCATACCTAAGGCCAAGCCAAGGCCAGTAGCAGTCCATAACAGAGCAACAGCCGCATCCGGATTCCATCCCTCCACCGCCGCAAAATGCACGCCGCCGATACGTTCAAAAATGATATTGACCGCCCCGCCGCCTGTTGCCCAGATGACGTTCATTATCAAAATGGTGAAAGCGAAATGGTTATTTACAGAGTATCGGAGGCCCTCGCGGAGTTCCGTAATGAACGACTCGCGGGTCTCCCCTATCGTTTGAGGAACGTGTGCCGGCGATTCTCCCGCGGGCGGATCAGAAGTACGGCGTCGTCCAAACATCGACATCCGGCCTGCCGTCGCGGCGTCGCGAGTTGCCTCTTCAGGGATCAGCCAAACAGTGTAGGCCGATATCAAGAATGATACGGCGTTGATCAGAAATGCAACCTGATAACCGAATACAGCAGCCGCCCATCCTCCGAGGGCCGATCCGATCGCCATTAGGAGGAACCGCGTCGAAAAGAGCAATGCCATCCCGGCGAGCAATCCTTCTTTTCCGGTCAGGTTGGGAGCCGCGGCGTTTTTCGCTCCGTCAAAGAATGCTCCGGATGTGTGAAGCAGGACTGTGGCAACGTAGGCGATCCAGAGGTCCTCGGGGCCCGTAACCAGTAGGAACGACAGAGCGATGACGCCGCGAGCCAAATCCGTTCCGATCATCACCTGCCGCCGCGAGAAACGATCGACAAATGTACCCGCAAACGGGGAAGCGATAGCGAATGGCAGCAGCCGAGCGACAAAGAACAAACCGGCAGCAGTCGGCGATGCGTCTGAAACTAGACGCACCAGTCCCAATCCAGCAATAAAGTTGAACCAATTCCCCAACTCCGAGATAAATTGTCCGGCCAACAGATTGCGAAAATTTCTATTTCCGCGAATCAACTCGGCGTAGGTCAGCGATCGCATTCAAACAGCATAAACCGTCGAACTGTTTTTGTCAGAAATGCTAACCTTCTAAGTATTATCCGCGTTCGAGGATTTTCCGGGAACCATCCGGATATCTCTTATATTATCTGTCACCCGGGGCAAACATTGCTGGTAATGTAGTGTGTCCGACACTTATTTCGTCTCCAGGGGCATAGGATTGATTCAAGAGGTAACAGTGAACAGAAAAGTAGAACACTCCCCACATGTTGAAAGGTCCTATGAACTGACGTTTGAGGACCGCGCCGACTACTTCTACGCGTCAGTTGAGAATAACGGCGAAGGACGTGAGGTGACCGAAGATTACATAGGCGAGATCGCCGATGCGTGTATTGCAGGCAATTGCGAGAAGCTCCTTATCGAAAAAATGGTACCTGGTAGCCTTTGGATATGGGATTCCGTCTCCGTGATAGATCAATTTCCGAAAGCGGGCCTATCTGATATGAGCGTCGTTTTCGTCGACAGATCAGTCAAACATTTTGGTGCGTCCGGATTTAGTGTCCTATTAGGAAAACGTGCTTTGATCGACGTACACGTGTTTAGCAATCTAGCCGCGGGAGAAGCATGGCTGAGAGAACATTAGCCGCTCGCGCTCCAAGCCCTGCATTCTAGGGGGCTATACACCCAAAGAGTCAGCCCCCCGATTATCGCTAGACACAGATGTGTTCTAACAAGGAACTTCACCCGCCCCATGTCAATACTGCACACGCAGACCAAAATTCGCCTGGCGAAACAAACCGGGCTGGATGCCCTCTGGGGCACGCGAAGAGATATAGACCCGGTTCGTTAAGTTTTTGATCGTTACGAAAGGCGAGATCGAAAACTTCTCCCAGCGTTTTTCATAATCGAGCGAAAGATTGTGAAGTATGTAAGACGGTATCAAACCGATCTGGCCATTGGCGTTCGGTGCGATCGTTTCCCTGTTATCGGCAAATTGGCTGCCCACAAACGAAACGTCGTACTGCGATCCAAATCCGCGGGGATGCCGGTAGCCGGCAATGAAACTGAAAAGGTTCTCGGGAGCGTAGGGCAGTCGATTGCCATCGTAGATGCCGTTCTTAAACCGTGCAACCGAGAGATTTGTATACCGAAAGTCGGCACTGACGTGGTGGCGAATATTAAGTAACCTGCCGAAGTCGAATCCTGCTTGTAACTCGATGCCGCGATGGAGCGTTTCGCCCGCGTTGATCAGCGTCGAAGTAGCCCCTCCGGATTGTGTGGCAGGGATGATCTGATTTTCAAAATCGAGGATGTAGTAAGTTGCTTCCGCGTTAAAGCCTCGCCGGGTCGAATAGCGTGCCCCGAATTCATAATTCCAACTAAATTCGGCATCGAGTTGTACAGGAACTCCCGAGCTGCTGACCGAGTCCTTGACTCGCGGCGGAGCAAATCCGCGATGAACGCCCGCAAATATGGTCAAATGCTTGAGCGGCTGAAACGTTGCTCCTACGCCCGGCACGAGTGCTGCGATTTTATCTTCACCGCGAACATCGACATCGGTGGGAATGTTGTTTACGCGTGCCCTTGTTATTATCCTTTCGAAATCATAACGTTCGTATCGCAGGCCCGGAGTGATAGTAAACCGGCTGCCAAGGGTGAAACGGTTTTGCAAGAACACAGATGACCCACGGGCCGGCCTGGTTTCGGCGTCTCGCAGAATGCCGTCGCTGCTCGTCGCCGTCGCCCCCTGGACGTAAATGTCAAACGCCTTTTCATACGTATAGCTGACACCGCCGCTGAACGTGCTGCGGTTTCCGGCGATCGTGTATTCTTTCGCCAAACGCGATTCCAACCCGATGACATTGAATTCGCGATCTCGATTGCCTGCGCTGTCTCTCAAAAAGATCGCGTCACCCGGTATACTTTCATCTCCGAAAACACTCGTATAAACACGCCCCGGGACACGCGTACGGTCAAAATCCTGGCGACGCCAGTTGCGTACCGTGTTGTATGCATAGGCTGTTGTGTTTAGGAGAGTGCTCGAATTTGGGACGAACTGGTGATTGATCGAAGCAAAGTATCGATTGATTTTCAAGCGATCATCCGGAACGGCATTACCGTTCGGGTCCCGTTCAAACTGCGACTGTGATAAGCCGAGATAGGTCGAGTTTGAAACCTCATCGTACAATGAGAGCTTGGCACCGAGTATTTGACGGTTCGTCAACTGATAATTCAGCTTGCCCGTAAAGTCAGTAACGCCGAAGTTGAGGTCCCGAAACCCGTCGCCCTGTTTTCGTAAAAATGAGCCGTAAAGCCCCAGTTTGCCGATCGTTCCACCGTAGTTGGTCTTGAAATTTAGAAAGTCGCGCTGGCCGCCGATGATCTCTGAGGATCCTCCCGCTTGCGCGGGCGGGTCGGGCGTGATGAAGTTGATAACTCCACCGATAGTCTGCGGCCCGTAAAGAATCGAACCACTGCCCTTCAGGATCTCAACGCGCTTCATCCTATCGATTGGCGGGCTGTAATAGAGTTCGGGCTCACCGTATGGAGCCAGTGCGAGCGGAATCCCATCTTCGAGGACCAGCACCTGTCGGCTGCGGTCCGGGTTCAACCCGCGCACCCCGATATTCAGGCGAAGCCCAACGGGACCGCTATCTTCCCGGATATGCACCCCGGTGACACGCCGCAATACTTCATTTGCATCGATCGGGTGACTGGCCCTAAGTTCTTGGGTCGAGATCATCGCTACCGAGCCCGGTATCTCTGAGATCGCATCCGAATCAGTCCCTACGACATCGACCTGATTAACACTGCCCCGGACCTCTCTAAAACTGATGTCATGCTTGGTTGGGCCGCCGTTGGTGACGCTGATGACCGGAGAGGTGACAGTGTTGTAATCGTTGGCAGCGATTCGGATCGTGTAATCACCTGCGGGAAGATACTCGAACCGATAAGCCCCGACCGCGTTACTCGGTACACGCCTTCCGAGTTCAACGACCTCGACCGTTATACCGGGCACTGCCCGCCCGCCCGGGTCCAGAACCAAGCCCTCGATGATTCCCATCGAACCCTGAGCACGGGCCACTCCCTGACCTCCCAACGTCACCGATAAGAAAACGGACATTGCTAATGCCAAACAAAACCTATTCGATCTTCCCACCGTTATTTCCTCTCTCAATGTTTATATTACTGTTCGTGACCGACCCGTAATACGAGTTCGCCACTAATGAAAATGATTTTCATTATCATATAAATTAATCGAATCGAGCACGTCTGTCAATTCAGTAAGCGTAAATCGATATCAGACTCGGCGGTTTCAAGTACCAAGTGCAAGTGGGTTAAGTTTATCAGACCAGTAGGCGACAAAGTCGAAAGAGCCTTCGGGGAGAAAGAGTTCGGCCGGACATTTCCATTGAAGGGACTTTCGAGGGCGTGTGTTAAGGTTCCATGCGATGTCGTCGAGTTGGTCCTGTGAAAAGGTTGAGAGGTCAGTGCCTTTCGGCATGAACTCGCGGAGAAGGCCATTTGTATTTTCGTTGATGCCGCGTTCCCAAGGGCTGTGAGGGTGGGCGAAATAGACCGTGATGCCGGTTTTTTTCGTAAGTTTTGCGTGTTTAGACATTTCCTTGCCCT
>JBBQGO010000171.1:0-5700 GCA_038323125.1 Pyrinomonadales bacterium | reverse complement strand
ACCCGTGCGGCCAAAACTGACGCCGAGATCACTGATGACGTACAAGTGTTGATCTCCGCGGCGAAGTATCACGTTGTTCGCGTCCTTCATATCCCAGTTATTAAAAAACGCCATCATTATCTTCAGTCCCTGCAGCTCTCTTGTCTTGCTAAACGGGTTCTTGCTCCATTTCCAATCATCGAGGCGCTTGACATCGTCGGGCCGTGCCTCGAGCCGGACATTGGTGAGATCGCCTTTTCCGGGAATTGTCAGTTGCGGAACAAGATAATTGGTCTCGGTCTTATAGCCGATGCCGGCAAGCAGCCTTACCGCCGCGGTTTCCGACTGCGCCTCATCCCCGATCTTCGCAACCCAGACACGGCCCGCGCTGTCTTTGATACGATATTTGGTGGAGAAACCGCCCTTTTGATCGCTGACGAAGGTGACCGCTCCGATATCAGGCATCTCACCGAAAGGACCGTTATAGAGGTCCTGATTCGGTATATCCATCTGCTCCCACATGACGGGAGTTCCCGCCGTTCTTTTATTGTCTTTTGATTTTTGTGCGGCGGCCCCTAATGCTAAAAGCACGATGATCACCGGGAGTGAAACAAACCGGCACAATCTTTTTGATCTACACACGTGATGATCCTCCTTTTCGTTCGCGCTAAAAAGCGACTTGAAACCTGAGGGGAGAGTGCCCGGTCAAATTGTGTACTGTTCTCTCAAAATATGAGCAGAACCGTAATGATAATGACAATCTTCGGAATTTGAGTCGGTATGATAGAAAACAAACCAAAAAAACGACTTCCGACAGCGGAAGCCTTAGAGAATGTGCCTAAAGCGGGCATAACAAGTCACGGTTTCATGTATGAGGTCCAATGGTAAAGCCAGGTGGCGTAGATGTTCGCTGCAAATGAAAAACCATATGCTGCGCCCTCAAGTAGCGTAATGCGTTTCGGAGCAGTCTCGAGCAGGATCAGGTAGATCCACGGCAGCAGGACCATCGCGTACCGGTAACCGAACTGCCAGCCGCCCGAGTTTCCATGGGTCCAAAGCAATGCAGTCAAAATGACTATTGCGATCCATGATACATATTTGAGCGTTTTGTCCCTGTCCGGTGATCGAAAACTGAATACAGTATAAAGGCTGGGGAGGTAGCGGACGAACTCGCCCGATCGCCGCCGGAGTCGCCTGTAGGCCTGCTGCAGCCATCGAGGCAACTTTGAACGAAATACATATAAAAGGAACGGGCTGCTCCAGATGATCGTCGAGCTGAAAGGGTTTGGCCGCAGATATGGAAATGTCGGATATCTTTCCCAGGACCGGAACAGCATTTCATATGCCTGCCCCGAAAGGTACGACACTGAGAATATCCCACTGTGATACCACGGCTCCTCCAACACGCCCGGAATTCGAGCGTATCCAAAATCGGTAAAAGAGTGGAACCGGACGTAATTGTAAGCAAGCGTCGAAACGCCAAGTATGAACGGAACTACACAAAAAGCCGCGATCCGTCGGACCTGAACAGCCGAGAGGCTGAGGTGCGACGGCATCGAGCTCTGAGCGGTATCGCCGAAGTCCTCAGTGGTGTCATTCATATCCACACCATGCGTCTCGGGTCGCAGCAGCAAAAACATAAATATTGGTGCGGTCAACAGTATCTCAGTCCGGTTACCGAAGCCCATCGCGAAGAAGATGCCGGCGAGCAGCGGGCGCCTGTCATAGACGGTAAAGTAAATTGCTCCGAACTCACCAACGATCGCAAACCCGAGCGCTAACTGCCACGCTCCTGCAAACGTAAGGTTGGTCCACATAAAGGTGCCAACGAGGATCCCGAACGTCTGCAGGAGCTGCCTCGATCGCGAGATATCGTGACGGGATGAGATCTTGAGCAGGAAGAAGCAGCACATGCCGGCGAGCACCGCGGCCAACAATCCGCCCGGCATCTCGGTAAAGATGCCCGCATGGCCAAGTGCGGCCGCGGGTACCATGGACACTACTGACCCGAGCGGGAACACCGAATAGTAAAAGCCCTCGAACGGCACCATCTCGTTCAGCCAGGACGGCTGCTTTTCGGTAAAACCAACGCTGCCGCGAAGCAGGTCGCCCGCAACGCGGTAAGTGTAATCGTAGAAGTTGTGAGGTTTAGGATTTGAAAGAAAATAGATCGCCGCCGTCAGCATCGACAACAGTGCGATCGAGCGGTTGGATCTGAAAGGGCCGTGATTTGGCTGTCCGTTCTTCATCGGACAGTTGCGATCTCAGTTAATGTAATGAAGATCATGATTCAATTTGGGCTTTGCCCGCCTTGGATATACAGTCGTCGATTTTGATCGAAAAAGACAGTGAGCGGCCTCACGCGAGGAGCCGGGGAGAACGATCAGGCACAAAAAAGCACCGGCCGGTGAACCCGGCTGGTGCTATTGAACCAAGTCAAATCTTGTTATTCGCCCGTAACGGCCGCGGCGATCGAATCGCGTAGTGCTTTGGCGGAGGTTGTTACGGGTTCGAGTTCGAGTTCTTCTACGTTGTCGTATACTTTTTTGCCGAAGACAGCGTTCCAGGGCGGGATGACTATCGTGGCGTTGCCCATCGCCTTCGCCTGGCAGGCAAGCCTGATAAATGGTTTTGCGTCGTCGCCCTGGTTGTATCCAAAGACCTTCATTGCCCTGCGTTCGCGGCGGGCCACTTCCGAGAGCTTCTGTTCACCGCCCAGCACACCGACCCAACATGTACCGCACGATGCGGCCGTGCACTCGACGGGCACGGGGCCTTCCCAACAGCGTTCGTCCATCGTCTGCCATTGCTGCGACCGGTCATTCGCCGATGCCGACGCGATCTCCTGATCGTTCATAACTGCAAACTTGCCCGCAAAATCACTTGCTGTGAATCGGACAGTGAACTCCTTATTTACGGTTTTGAGAAATCCCAACAGGCCCTGCGAATCGTCCTTCGCTCGATCCGCAACGATCGCATTCGGCGATTTTGTCATTATGCCCACCGGCTTGGTTACCTCGCCCGCGGCTGCCGCAAATGCATCGAGACCGACCTGATTTAACGTCGCAATGCCTATCGCGGCCAGCGCAGTTACCATCTGCGGTTCGACCTTTAGCTTTTCAGCCACCAGATCCGCGATCTGTTTGATCTCATCGACAAGCGCCGGGCTCTGATCGGTAAACACTGCCGCCTCGGCTTCGATAGCGGCCTTGACCGTTTTCCAGTTGCGGTGCCCGTACAGAAAGTGGTGCGAGGTGTCTATTTGGCCGGCCAGGTCATACTTGCCCTGCATCGCAATGCCCTGAACTGCTTCATCGCGATTCTCAGAACCCTCGACGAACCGGTGAAGCTCAAGAGGAAAGAATCGGAACCATATCTGCAAGGCATTTCGGTCAACCTCATGAACATCGGGCAGGAGTTGATCGACCGCTGTTAGCCAATCGGATTCGGTGAATTGTGAAAGGTATTTTTCAAAATTGGTGGTCATATTGTATTACTCGGTAAAGGCAGATTTTCTTGCGTACTTGGGCGAGAAGTGAAAGTTTACAAATATTTCGTGATTAGAGCAAAGGCGGCTTGACAATGAAAGGCTGAATTTAGATAATCTGAAGTTTCGGACTTTAGCGGTCTGGTTTGCCTTACGTCTCTATGGGGAGTCGTGAAGAGGATATTTGAGAGTTGAATACAGGAATTGTTGCGTAAACGCGGATCTCACCGATCTGACGGCGGATTGGATCATTTCTTAGAATGCCACGCTACAGCAAAGTTTCAACACTCAGAGAGAGTTTTATTTAATCAACTAAGCATGCTTATAGCTGCTTGAGCTAACTGCCGGATGTTATTCGGCAAGAGTCAGGTAAGACGGTAGTTTTGCCTTTTGGGATTTTAAATTGAGTGGGGAACCACGCCGGCTGCGGCGGCCACCCCGAGTGGAGCTTTTGAAGAGAGAACCACCCCGGCCGAAGCGGCCACCCCTCCTTTTAAGGAGGGGAGCTTAGAAAGGTCGAAACGTGTAAGGAAGGGAGCTTAGAGAGGAACAATGCCAACGATCAACCAATTAGTTCGCAAGGGTCGCCAACGCGTTAAGTACAAGACGGCCAGTCCTGCATTGCAGGCTAATCCGCAGAAGCGCGGAGTGTGTACACGCGTTTATACCTCGACTCCGAAAAAGCCTAACTCGGCGCTTCGAAAAGTCGCCCGTGTGCGTCTGACGAATCAGATCGAAGTTACTACTTATATACCCGGCATCGGCCATAACCTGCAGGAGCACTCGATCGTGCTTATTCGCGGCGGCCGTGTAAAGGATCTTCCGGGTGTTCGATATCACGTTATCCGCGGAACGCTCGACGCATCAGGCGTCGCCAACCGCAACCAGTCGCGTTCCAAATACGGCGCCAAACGGCCGAAAGGAGCGAAATAGGGAAATTGTGAGTGATGAATGCTGAATTAGCCATTCTTCATTCGACATTCTGAATTCATCATTTGGAAACATTATGCCAAGACGCAGAGTTGCAGGAAAAAGAGAAGTTTTACCGGATCCGATCTACAACAGCATCGCCGTTACAAAGTTTATCAACGGACTGATGTGGGAAGGCAAAAAGAGCGTTGCCGAACAGATCTTTTATGGTGCGATGACCAAATTGGGCGAAAAGACAGGTGAAGAGCCGCTGAAGATGTTTAAGGCAGCGCTCGATACCGTTTCGCCGACACTCGAAGTTAAATCGCGGCGTATCGGTGGTGCGACCTATCAAGTGCCTCTCGAAGTAACCCGTGACAGGCGTAACACCCTCGCTATCCGATGGATCGTTACGAACGCCCGTAACCGCAGCGAAAAGACGATGGAAGACCGCCTTGTCGGCGAATTGCTCGACTCGGTTAACGGACGCGGCGGAGCGATGAAGAAAAAGGACGACGTTCACCGTATGGCCGAGGCCAACAAGGCGTTTGCTCACTATAGATTTTAAGACGACCTTTGGCCTTTGATCTTCGACCTTTGAGAGCTTTCAATTTCAAAGATCGAAGGTCAAATATCAAAGATCATTGTTATGGCAAACATTAGCTTAGACAAATTTAGAAACATCGGCATCATGGCCCATATCGACGCGGGTAAGACCACGGCGACGGAGCGCATTTTGTTCTATACGGGTGTTTCGCACAAGATCGGCGAAGTTCACGAAGGAACAGCGACGATGGATTGGATGGAGCAGGAGCAGGAGCGTGGAATCACGATCACATCTGCCGCGACCACCTGTTTTTGGACACGTAATAACGTCGAGCATCGCATTAATATTATCGATACACCGGGACACGTTGACTTCACGATGGAAGTTGAGCGGTCCCTTCGTGTTTTGGATGGAGCTGTTTGCGTCTTTGACGGTGTCGCCGGTGTCGAGCCCCAATCGGAAACGGTTTGGCGTCAGGCCGACAAGTACGGCGTCCCGCGTATCTGTTTTATCAATAAGCTTGATCGCTCGGGTGCTTCATTTGATCGAAGCTTTCAATCGATACTCGACAGGCTCGGTGCCAATGCCGTCGCGATGCAGATTCCGATCGGCCTTGAAGAGCACTTCAAAGGCGTTGTCGATCTGATCACAATGAAAGCCTTCGTCTGGAATGACGAAACATAAGGTGCCAAGTACGACATCACTGACATCCCCGCTGACCTTGTTGACGAAGCAAAAGCTACCCGCGAAAAGCTCGTCGAAGCTGTGTCAGCGATAG
>JBBQGO010000170.1:0-5705 GCA_038323125.1 Pyrinomonadales bacterium | reverse complement strand
TGATCGCCGCCTGCTTGTCTCCCTCGGCGGTCAGTATCAACGCGCGACGGTTACGCTCGGCGGTCATCTGTTTTTCCATTGTGATGCGGACGTCCTCAGGCGGATTGATGTTCTTGACGTCAACGCGCGTTACCTTGACGCCCCATTTATCGGTTGCTTCGTCGAGGATCAGACGCAGCTTTGAATTGATCTGATCGCGGTTCGACAGCGTATGATCCAGGTCCATCTCGCCCATAACGGAACGCATGCCGGTGATGGTGAGCTGGACGAGGCCGCCAACGAGATCATTGACCTCGTACACTGATTTCGCCGGATCGGTTATCTGCCAATAGACGACCGAATCGACGTTGATCGTCACGTTATCCCGCGTGATCACCGGCTGCGGCGGCAGGTCAATATATTGTTCGCGAAGGTCAATAAACGTCGTTCCGGGACGAACGTTTGTCCAATATACGGCCCGCGGAGCCTCAAAAAACGGAATTATGATATTCAATCCGCTTGCGGCAACCCGGTGAAAACGGCCCAGCCGTTCGATCAGCAGCACGCTCGATTGGGGCACGATCTTGATGGTTTTCCACGCAACGACCAGAAGAGCTATTCCGAGAAATAGCAGAAATATTGCACCGATGCCGAAAATCTCCATTTATTACCTCCGTAGTGATATCCACCTGCAAATATACCGCATTTCGGCCGGAAACGCGATATCGTCAACACTGAACACACCGTCACCGAACCGGCTGTAAATGCCCGACACTGCAAGGCTTGCATATTTTGGCAGATCGGCCCTATTGCCTTATACTTTCGCACTATGACCGTTACACTCGCTGATATTGAAGACGCCCGCCGCCTGGTTAGGGACACGATAATGCCTACACCTACCTTGCCTGATGAACGGCTCTCACGCGAGATCGGAGCAAAGGCACATTTAAAGGCCGAATGTTTGCAGCGGAGCGGATCGTTCAAGATCCGCGGGGCATACAACAAGATCGCGCGGCTGACAGACGAAGAAAAGAGCCGAGGCGTAATTGCAGCTTCGGCAGGTAATCACGCCCAGGGTGTCGCACTCGCCGCAAGCCTTAATAGCATCAGGTCCACCATCGTCCTGCCGCAGACTGCACCGCTGACAAAGATAACGGCCACAAAAAACTTTGGCGGCGATGTTGTTCTTTACGGTTCGACATTTGACGAGGCGGTCGCACACTCGCGCGAGCTGCAGTCCAAACACGGCTACACCTACGTTCATGCATTCGATGATGAACTCGTTATTGCGGGTCAGGGAACCATTGGGCTCGAGATGGTTGACGCACTCCCCGAGCTTACAACGGTTATCGTGCCCATTGGCGGCGGCGGGCTGATATCGGGTATAGCCACCGCAGTCAAGAGCCTTAGGCCCGGTGCCCGTATCGTTGGGGTACAAGCTCAGAACGTGGCGTGGGTCAATCCGTCGTTAAAGGCGGGCCACGCCGTGACGGCTGAGCCAGGCCAGACGATAGCGGACGGAATCGCCGTGAAAAGCCCCGGCAAGCTCACGTTTCCAATCATCCAGGAGCTGGTAGACGAGGTCGTCGAGGTTAGCGAGGAAGAGATCGCCCGGGCCATATTTTTCTGCGTTCAAAACAATCGCCTTGTCGTCGAGGGTGCCGGAGCCGCCGGGCTGGCAGCACTGCTTGCGAAGAAGATCGATGTTCGGCCGGGCGAGACGGTATGTACCGTACTTTGCGGCGGCAATATCGACGCCAATCTGCTCGCACGCATTCTCGAACAGGTGCTGGTCCGCCAGGGACGCTATATCCTGCTAAAACTTCTCGTCCGCGACCGTCCGGGTTCGCTGGCCAGATTGATGGAGTCAGTGGCCCAGTCAGGAGCCAACGTCATCGAAGTGTTTCATCGCCGCGCAATGTGGCTCGCCCCGCTCGGCCAGGTCGGCATAGAAATGATCCTCGAGGTCCGCGACAACGAACACGGCCGCGCCGTTCAACAACACCTCGAAGACGACGGCTACCTCGTAGAACGCGAGGGCCAGGGCGACTGGGAAGAATAGGGAGCGTATCTCCCGTTTCAGGCAATGTCGTACGGTTCGATGTTGGTTAAATAAAATAACCGGCAAGGATGCCGAGCAGAAAACTTGGAATAGCACTGCAGCTATTTTTAGCAATCGATTATAAACCTAAAGCTTCTCTTACAGATTCAATTTTTATATAAAGACGTAAAGGGTCATCGGCCAGTTCCTCGAAGCCATACTTGAGATAGAAGTCCTTTGCACGCTGGGTGAAAGCCATCAGTTCGACAACACGTATCCCGATCTCTTGCGAAGCAGATGCTGCCCGTTTGAGGGCATCGAAGAGAAGAGCCTCACCCAACCCTTGACCTTGAACCATGAGATCCGTGGCAAGCCTGCCTAAATTGGCAGTAGGTATGGGATACTTGGGGAGTTTCATCTCGGCCGGTAGTTGCTCGAAGGTCACGGTTCCGGACGAGATCGTGTAATAGCCCATGACCTTTGTGTCACCCTTCCTGACAGCAACGAACGTTCGGCCGATATCATTTCGGTCATTCCTGAGCGCGAAACGAGCGAGGAAACTGTTAAGTTCAGCTTCCCCACAATCGAACGCCTTTGTACGGTGCTCTCCTGTGATCGCTTCGATTTTAAACACTATTCACTGATCAGCTTCCTATGAGTTTCTGCGGCGCGTTTCAAATGTTGGTTGGGCATTACATCCCGGTCTAATATCGCCAGAAACAAATCTCGGTCACGATTGGAAAGTTTCGCTGTATGATGTCGCTCAAGGACCTCGTCGGCCGTATCGATCAGCGCGGCGACAGCAAAATCAGTTATTGATTTACCAGAAACACTCGCTGCTTTTTCGATTCGATCCTTAAGATCGGACCTGAGCCTAAAGTTGAGCCTCGCCTCTTTCTCTTTGGTAATCGATGCCGCCATATCTACCTCCTTGCCACCAATATACATTAGCACGGTATGTGGCATATTGCCACATGTAGTTTTTGGGCTGAAGCTAGTTGTAAGGTGTGGTTCACCCCGCTCGTTTGCTTCGCAGACTCAGGAATCGCCGTCGGTGGCCTGATCTACCGATGATCTAATAAAAAAGACGGAGCCAATCGGCCCCGCCTTCGTTCCGAATATTTCTATTCAGGACTAATATGTGAAGGCACTTGGTGTTGCTGTGTCTCCGCTTAATCCAAAACGAAATCCGAAATAGGAGCCGTTCGAGCTGTTCTGGCGATACCAGTTACCCTCTGACGGCCTAAATACCGAAAGGTCCGCTTTACCATCGCCGTCAAAGTCAGCCGCAGCGGTTACGTCACTAGCGAGTCCAAACTTATTGACAGAAAAGCTCGAGGTTGAGCTGTTCTTTACGTACCAAACGCCTGTGGACGGGCGAAAAACGGCGATGTCTGACTTGCCGTCGTGGTCGTAGTCAGCCTGCACCGTTCGATCGGCCGACGCACCAAACTGCTCAGCAAAAAACGACCCATTTGAACTGCGGAGCTGATACCAAACCCCACTTGACGGGCGATACACGGCGACGTCGGCTTTACCGTCCCCATCGAAATCACCGATCGTGGGTCTGTCTCCGTTAGCACCAAACTGTACGGCGTTGAATGCACCGTTGCTACTGTTCTGGCGGTACCAAATACCCGACGATGGCCTGAATACTGTGATGTCCCCTTCACCGTCACCGTCGTAATCGGCCGGTGCAGCAATGTCGCCGGTACTCCCAAAACGGTAGATCGAGAATGCACCTTCGGAACTTCCGAGTACGTACCAGACCAATTGTCCGCCGTTATCTCTTACGACGGCGATATCCGTCTTTCCGTCACCGTCGTAATCCGTAGGCGTTATCTTGTCCCCTGCCTGGCCAAAATGCAGAGCATATAAGCCTGCCGTCGATTGATTGATGTACCAAATGCCGGTCGAGGGGCGAAACACCGAAATGTCCGCTCGGCCATCGGCGTCATAATCGAATGGTGTCGGAGAAAATGTCCTCTCAAACGCACCGATGTCCGAACCGTCGCCAGCCGGAGCGTTCGGGATCAAAATGTTATCGTACGGCCTTACACGTCCGCGCTGGTCCGAGGCCAGATCAGGGCTGTTGCCTTTATCAATTGCGGGGCTGCGGGTGTGAACCGCACGAGTAAACGTTGCGCCGCCGTTGTCTTTCAAGATGCCGATCAGGGGGTCGATAGGACTGGCAGTCGTTCCGAGCTGATTTGTGCCCGGTCCCAGGCCCTCGCTGCCGTCGGCATTTCCTACCAGGTTGTAATTACCGTTGTATGCCTGTCCCAAACTCGCACGTCCGACAAGATCGTTACCGTCAGTCGCGGTGTTGAGTGCTATCAGATTGTTATTCAATGTTCCGACAAATGTATTGTAGACGCCGCCGCCTTTTCCTGCGCTGTTGGCAGTGATCGTATTGTTTCTAAGAGTAGCAGTGGCAGTATTGTAGATCGCTCCGCCATTGTTGCCGGCAGTGTTGCCGTCAAATGTACTGTTAGCGGCGTTCAAGGTTCCGCTCGTGCCGTTAAAGACACCACCGCCGTTGCCGCCGTTGCCGGCTGCGTTCCCATTAATTGTGCTTGCTGTGACATTTACAGTCGAACTATCGAACATGTAAACGCCGCCGCCGTTTACCGCCGTATTGTTACGAACCGTTGAATTAATAAGCGTCAGCGTACCGCTATTGCTCATATATATGCCGCCGCCATTGCCGGCCGCGTTGTTGTTACTTACAGTGCTGCCATTTAGTGTCAGAGTACTGCTGTCGCCCATGAAGATCGCACCCCCGAGACCATTGTCGGCCGATCCATTGCTGATCGTCAGATTATTCATCGTTACGACCGAGCTGTTAACAAGCGTAAATATGCGGAAGCTATTGTTGCCTCTCACCGTGATGAACTGTGATTGATTATTGTTGATCGTCATCGGCGCCAGGGGTATGTTTGGCAGAGGTGACAAGAGGTTGATCGTAAATCTGTTGTCCGTGGGATTAAAGCCCGGGTCAGTGGTCGGAATATTGAAGGTAACGATGTTTGCTTCGACATTGACGGTCGCATCAATGATAGCCTGTCGCAGGCTGCCGACTCCCGCATTAGCCGTGGTGTTGACTATTAAACTCGCCGCATTTGCACTGATCACGCTCAGCAGCAAAAAAACGAAACATGAAAATATATTAACTATCTTATTTTTATTTTGAGCCATTTAGTGTCATAGGATCCCTGCTGTCGTTGGTTTAAAGTTTCTTGACAGATCTTTTAACAGTTTAAACATCTATTTTCACCTTGGTCTGTACGGTTCACTACATAGTAAGGTCGCCTGCGAACGCGGTGGGTATGTATTATGCCGCGACGTTACACGCGCGCCGAATGTATTGCTGGCTGTAACCCCATGTTCCGTCCCGGCTTCCGGGAGGACTGCACGTCGGGCTATCAATATGCCGTCTGCTTCGCATACTGGGGACTTAAACCACGGCAAGATCCCCAAGCGAGTGAGCTTTATCTTGTCCCTACCGGCACCTTTTGCGAAAAAGCACATATTTCTTGGCAATTCTGGCGATACGACCCTGGAGATCGGTCATATCGTTCGCGAAGGAGTTCAGATCTATTGCGATTTTGCACATCTCAGTCGCGACTGGTGACATATTGTTCGTCAAGGATCTCGACTTCATCGGTAGGTTGTTCACATTCTT